>DATNCK010000406.1:0-15092 GCA_035571575.1 Steroidobacteraceae bacterium
TGTCGTGCTGGTCGCCCGCCGCAACAAGACCTCCTTCGCGGAGATGACCGAGCTGCAGCGGAAGCTGGATGCCACCGGGGCCAGGGTGGTCGGCGCGGTACTCAACGACTTCTGAAAGAGTGACTGCCCGCAAGATCCTGGTCCTGTCCACCCTGCAGGTATTTCCTCCCGAGTCCGGCGGTCAGCTGCGCACGGCGGGATTGCTTGGCGCGCTGGCTGCGCGTGGCTACGAAGTCACGGTCTATTCGATGGTGGGGCGCAAGGCCGACTATCTCGCCCGTCGTCCGTCGGGCTTCACGGCCATAGGCGAACGCCTGCGTGAGTACGTGGATCGTGGGCGCTTCTGGGCCGCGATTCAGTTCCTGGCTTACCGGTTGAACCTGCCGCCGCTGTGGATCACGGCGGTATTGAAGTGGTACAGGCCGTCGACCCTGTATCGCCTGCTGGCCGAATGTGATGCCGCCATCGTGGACTTCCCGTTCATGTATCCGGTTGCACTGCGCAGCGCGAAGCCAGTCGCCCTCAACACGCACAATGTCGAGGCGAGCCTGTGCCGGGAAGGCTGGATCAAGCGAAGCATTGCAAGAGTGGAACGCGAAGCTGCGCGCAGCGTGCAGCAGGTCTTTTGTTGCTCAGAAAGCGATCGCGCGCACTTCGCTACCCTTACTGCTCCAGCACGCACCAGCATCGTGCCCAATGGCATCGACCCGAGCAGGTTCACGGGCATCGCCGCCGAGCGCGCCGCACTGCGCGCGTCGCTGGGCTACCGCGACAATGATCGGGTGCTGTTTTTTGCGGCGAGCGCCTACGGACCCAATGTCGAAGCCATGGCATGGTTGCTGGAATTCATCGCCGGCAACCAGGCATTGCTCGCCAGCCGGAACCTGCATTTCCTGATAGCCGGCAGCGTGTCCCGGCAGCTGATCGCGCGTCCGCATCTGCGCACGGTGGGAATGGTGGCGCGCGTCGAGCCCTACTTCGCCGCGGCCGACATCGGCTTCAACTGCGTGTTCCGCGGCTCCGGGACGAACGTGAAGATGGCCGAGTTCATTGCCGCCGGCCTGCCGATCGTCACGTCGACTGCCGGCATGCGTGGCTACGACGTGGTCGACGGCGAGGATTGCATCGCGTTCACGCAGGACACGCTGGCCGCGGCGCTGGCCAACAGCGCTTTGCAGGATCCGGCCCGACTCAATGCCATGGCAAAAAGCGCGTATGAGAAGAACAAGCGGCAGATCGACATGAACTGGTGCATCGAGCCGTTGGTCGCCTGGATCGAGGGAGTGAGCTGAAGTCCATGCCCATCACACTGGAACTCGACGACCAGGACCTCGAGCAGTTCGTGCACACCGCTGCGCAATTCGGCATGGAACGTTTCGGCTACGCCGTCACGCCCAATGCCGATCACGTCATCCGCTTCTACGACGACCCGTCGTTCCGCGACAAATATGCGGATGCGGCGTTCGTACTGTCGGACAGCCACTTCCTTTCTCACGTGCTGGCGGTGACCAGAGGCATTCACGTGCCAGTCTGCGCCGGCAGCGACCTGACCCAGCGGCTGTTTGCGCAGGTGATCCGTCCAGACGATCGCGTGGTGCTGATAGGGGCTTCGAGCGAACAGGCCGGGCTGCTCCGCGAAAAATTCGGCCTAGCCGATCTCAAGCATCTGAATCCTCCAATGGGATTCATCCGCGATCCCGCCGCGGTACGCAATGTGCTCGAATTCATCGAACAGCACAGCCCCTTCCGTTTCTGCCTGCTGGCCGTGGGCTCTCCGCAGCAGGAGACGGTCGCACAGCTTCTGAAGCGGCGAGACAACGCACGCGGGCTCGCCTTGTGCATTGGCGCCTCGGTGGATTTCCTCACGGGCAAGGAGCGGCGTGCGCCGGGGCTGATGCAGCGAATCGGCCTGGAATGGGCGTTCCGGCTGCTGCAGAGCCCGCGCCGCCTCGGTGCGCGCTATCTGGTCCGGGGGCCGCGCGTATTCGGCATTCTGCGAAGGATCGAGATCCGCCTCAGACCTGGTTGAGACTGGCGATCGCGCTGCGAAAGTATTCGATGGTGGGCGCCAGTCCCTGACGCAAGGGGACTCGTGGCTCGTATCCGAGCGTTTCCCTGGCCTTGGTGATATCGGGCCGCCGCTGCTTCGGATCATCCTGCGGCAGTGGCCGCTTCACCAGGCGGCTGCTGCTGCCGGTGAGCTCGATGACCTGCTGCGCCAACTCGATCATGGTGAATTCGCCGGGATTGCCCAGGTTCACCGGGCCGATCTCGGAATTGAACATCAGCCTGCACAGACCCTCGACCAGATCATCCACGTAGCAGAAGCTGCGCGTCTGGTTGCCTTCACCGTAGATGGTGATGTCCTGTCCCTGCAGGGCCTGCACGATGAAATTGCTGACCACGCGGCCGTCGCTGATCGCCATGCGCGGGCCATAGGTGTTGAAAATGCGCGCCACCCGGATGTCCACGCCCGCCTCGCGATGGTGGTCGAAGCACAGCGTCTCGGCGCAGCGCTTGCCTTCGTCGTAGCAGGCACGCGGCCCGGTGGGATTCACATTGCCCTTGTAAGTCTCGGGCTGGGGATGCACGTCCGGATCGCCGTAGACTTCGCTGGTCGATGCCATCAGGAACCGCGCGCCGATGCGTGATGCGAGGCTCAAGCCATTGAGCGTGCCCACCACGTTCGTGACCACGGTCTTGATCGGATTCTTCTGATAGTGGACCGGGCTCGCGGGACAGGCCAGGTGAAAGATGCAGTCCGCCTGGATCTCGAAGGGATTGGTCACATCCTGCAACACGAAGCGGAAGCCGTTCTGCCCCATCAGATGCGAGATATTGCCTCGCGAACCCGTGGACAGGTCATCCATCGCCACGACCGCGAACCCATCCTTCATCAGCCGCTCGCACAGATGCGAGCCGACGAAGCCGGCTCCGCCGGTGACCAGTGCGGTTTTCAAGTCCGGACTCCGATGCCTTCGTAGTGGAACCCCTGGCCCGCGAGGTTGTAGGACGACCAGATGTTGCGGCCGTCGATCAGAACCGGCCGGCGCAGCAGGGACTTGACCCGCTGGAAGTCCGGACTCTGGTACTCGCGCCACTCGGTGACCAGCACCAGCGCGTCGGCATCCTTCAGCGCATCATAGGCGTTGTCCACCAGCGTGATGCGCTTGCCGTAGTCCGCGCGCACGATCTCCATGGCCTCGGGATCGTGGGCCGAAACCAGTCCTCCGTCGGAAAGCAGCGAATCGATGAGCGCCAGCGAGGGAGACTCGCGGCAATCATCGGTGCGCGGCTTGAATGAAAGACCCCAGACCGCGATGCGCTTGCCGCGGACATCGCCGTCGAGCGCCGCGCGCAGCTTGCGGGCCAGCACACCTTTCTGCCGCGAATTCACGCGATCGGTGGTGGAAGCCAACTCCAGCTCCAGGCCATGGTCGCGCGCGGTATGCACCAGCGCCTTCACATCCTTGGGGAAGCACGAGCCGCCATAGCCGGGGCCGGCGTAGAGGAACTTCGAACCGATTCGTGCATCACTGCCGACACCGGCACGCACGCTGTGCACATCGGCACCGACCTGCTCGCACAACTGCGCCACCTCGTTCATGAAGGAGATGCGCATGGCCAGCATGGTGTTGGCCACGTACTTGGTCAGCTCGGCGCTGGCCGCATCCATCCAGACGATTCGATCCTTGTCGAGATTCAGCGGGTGGTAGAGCGCGGCCATGCGCTCCCGCGCGAACGAATCCGCCGGGTCGCAGCCGACCACGATGCGGTCCGGACGCAGGAAGTCGCTGATGGCATCACCCTCCTTCAGGAACTCCGGATTGGAGATCGGGTGAATGCGGAACTTGCTGCCTTCCACGATGCGCTTCAGGCGGGCATTGGTGCCAACCGGCACCGTGCTCTTGGCAACCAGGATGCATTCCCGGCCTGCATGTTCCTTGACCGCCTCCGCGACGCGATCCACTGCCGACAGGTCGGCGCCGCCGTCGCCACGGGAAGGCGTGCCGACAGCGATGAAAATTACATCCGCCTCACTGATGGACTGCGCGACATTCGAAGTGAAACGCAGACGCTGGGCCGCACGATTGCGGGCAACGATCGAGTCGAGGCCAGGTTCGAAGATCGGGATCTCTCCGGCATTGAGGCGATCGATCTTCTTCTGGTCGATATCCGCACAGGTCACGTCGTTGCCGGTTTCGGCAAAGCAAGCTCCTGTCACAAGACCCACATAACCAGTGCCGACGACGCAGAGTTTCACGGTGTTCCTTTGTATTGCTTATGTCAGGTTACTTGCTTTCAGAAATTGCGCCAAGCCGGCGCGCACGGCATGGCAACCGTACACGCGAAGCGTGAACCTATGCCGGAATTCGCATCACAGAAATCCGGCCCTTGCGCATGCTGGGTTCGCGCGCGGGCGAGGTGCGACACTCAGCCAGCGAACGGGATAGGCAGGTGCAGGCCAGCAGCAGCACCGCAAAGGTGCTGCTGCGCGAAAACCACTCGCTTTCCGACATGTTCATGACCAGCTGCTGGTACAGCAGCGCCAGGTAGACGGCGGCCTGGGCACGATCGAACTTCATCAGCTGCAGCGCCTGCCGGATGTAGAAAAACAGGAACAACGCCAGGCACGCTAGGCCCAGCATCCCCAGGTCATTCATGATCTCCAGATAGCCATTGTGGGATTCGGTCGGATAGAAAAACATCCGCCACATGAACACGTTCGAGGGCGAATCCGGCGTCGGCCCTATCCAGTACGCGCCGTAGCCGGTGCCCAAATACGGAGCACCCTGGATGTGCTCCTTGACGATGTCCCAGATGATGGTGCGCGCGGAAAATGTGGCGTCCTTTCCCGTCAGGGCGGTGATGGTCGACAAGATGACGCTGATGCCGGGTATCACCCGCTGCACCCACAGCTGGAACAGAATGAGCGCACTGGCGATGCCGATGGCGACCACTCCGGAAAACCTGTCCCGTATGACTGGCACGCGCATCACCGCCACCATGAACATGACGGCAAGCGCGGTGGCCATCAGCGACGTGCTGCTGCGGGAGAGCAAGAGGCAGGTCACTCCGATGGCCGCCCCGATCAGGCACCACATGGGCTTGGAGGCGCGCGCCAGCCAGACGTTGACGCACAGGATGACGCCGATGCTGGCCATCATGCCGAAGAGGTTCTTGGTGTAGGTGATGCCGTGCCAGGCATTCTTCTGGGACAGGTCGTCGCCGATCTCGACGATCCGGTCCGGATACATCGAACCCAGCACCAGTGATGCCAGGAGCACGTACATCACCGGCGGAATCGCCACCTGCTGCAGTCGTCTGCGGTGCCACCCGGCCAGTGGAATGGCCAGGCATACCAGCACGATGCTCCCCAGGGTCACGGACCTGAGCAGAGTGTCATTGGGTGAGATCGACCAGACCGTGCTCAGGGGAATGACCACCATGAAGGCCACGAGCCCGGGATTGATGTTCTTCAACAGCAGGCGCGTGGAGGACCAGCGCGAGACGATCACGGCCAGGCTGACCAGAATCGTGATGATCTTCACAGTTCGGTCCACGGCGGCGCCCGAGTCGCTGCCTCCCGGCGGCGCCCCGTTCAGAGGATTGCCCGGCAGGTTCTGGTAGAAAACGTACCAGAACAGTGCGGCGAGCAGCATGAACAGTGCACCGCCCGCGGCCGCACGAACTTTCGATGGCCTGGCGCGACCCGCCGTCGCCGGCTGAGTAGGTGCGGCGGCCCGCCGGGAGACGTTGGGATTGCGCATGCTTCGATATCTATTGGACGCTGAATATTGCAACTATGCGTGCGTCGATTCCACAAATCCCGCGATGTGGTACAAGATCGCGCAGTCGTCGATCGCACCCCACACCGGGGATTATTGAAGCTGGCAGTGACTTTATCAAAGAGTGCATCCGTCCTGGTCACCGGTGGCGCGGGCTATATCGGCAGCCACACTTGCAAGGCATTGGCAGCCGCCGGCTACACGCCGGTTTCGCTCGATAACCTGTCGCTGGGTCATCGATGGGCTGTTCAATGGGGGCCACTGGTGGTGGCTGACCTGCTTGACGCCGACGCGGTCCGCAGCGCGCTCGAAAAGAATCGTATCGAGGCGGTGATCCACTTCGCGGCCAGCGCCTACGTGGGCGACAGCATGCGCGATCCGTCGGCCTACTATCGCAACAACGTTCTGACGACGCTGACACTGCTGGACGCCATGCGCGCCGTTGGCGTGAAGGACATCATCTTTTCCTCCAGCTGCTCGGTATACGGCAACCCCGATCGTCTGCCGATCGACGAGACCCACCCCACGCACCCGCTCAGCCCTTACGGGCAGAGCAAACTGGATGGCGAGAATGCGCTGCGATGGTATGGCCTGGCGTACCAGATGCGCTGGATGGCATTGCGTTATTTCAACGCGGCCGGTGCTGATGCCGAAGGACAGACTGGCGAGGATCACGATCCTGAGACGCGGCTGGTGCCACGCGCCATACTCGCGGCGATGGGCAAGGCGCCGCCGCTGCAGATCTTTGGCAACGACTACGCCACAACGGATGGCACGGCCGTCCGGGACTACGTCCATGTGTCCGATCTTGCCCGCGCCCATGTGCGGGCACTGCATGCACTCGAAAGTGGTACGCCCTCACAGGCGCTGAATCTCGGCACGGGCCGTGGGTACAGCGTGCGGCAGGTACTGACAACCGTGGCCAGCGCGTTGGGCCGTGAAGTTCCCCATCAACTCGCGCCGCGCCGCGAGGGCGATCCTGGCGAGGTGGTGGGCGACGCGCGACGCGCGCAGTCCGCGCTCCACTGGTCGGCCGAGGAAAGTTCTCTCGAGCAGATCGTCACCAGCGCCGCGCGCTGGCATTCCAGGCCAGGTTCCTAGGTCATGGCGAAGTCCTACAGGCTGGGATTCGTGATGGAGCAGACGCTGGGTCATGTCACCCACGCGAAGAATCTGCAGCAGTGCATCTCGCACGATCCCGAAATCATTCCCACCTGGATCCCGGTGACCGCCGAAGTGGGTGACCGCTGGGACAAGGTGCCCTTCGTCAGGAGCAATTGGACCCTGCGGGCCAGTCTGCGGGCGCGGGACAAGGTGCGAGCGGCGCTTCGCACCACTGAGCTCGACGGCCTCTTCTTCCACACCTCGGTCACGTCGATCTTCTCGCGCGGACTGATGGGGCGGATCCCGACCGTGATTTCCATGGATGCCACCCCGCTGAATTTCGACAGCATCGGCAGGCCATACGATCACAGCCCCAGTTCGTTGACGCTGCTGGAATCGATCAAGAATTCCATCAACCGCGGCACATTCAACAAGGCCGCGCGGCTCGTCACCTGGTGCGAATGGACCAAGGATTCGCTGATGAGCGAGTACGGCATGGGCGCAGCCAAGATCAGGGTGATTCCGCCCGGCGTGGACCTCGACAAGTGGAAGACGGCGCATGAAGTCGAAGCCCGGCTGCCGGTGCGCCTGCTGTTCGTCGGCGGTGACTTCCGGCGAAAGGGCGGCGAGACGCTGCTGCGGGCGTTCCGCCAATCCCTGAGCCAGGAGTGCGAACTCGACATCATCACGCGTGAACCGGTGGATACCACCGGCCTGACGGGCGTGCGGGTGCATCATGGTCTCGGCCCCAACGCACCGCAGCTCATGCAACTCTATGCACAGGCCGATATATTCGTGTTCCCCACGGAGGCCGATGTATTGCCGCTGGCGATAATGGAGGCCATGGCCTCGGGCCTGCCCGTCATCACCACTGAAGTGGGTGGCCTGCGCGAGCAAGTGGAGAACGGCGTCACTGGGTTCCTGGTACCGCTTCGTGATGCCGGTGCGGTGGCAGCGGCGACCCTGCAGCTGGTACGGGACCCGGGCTTGCGCAGGCGCATGAGCACGGCCGCAAGGCAGGTCGCCGAGCAGAAGTACAATGCCGCGGTGAATTACCAGCGCCTGCTGGATGTCTGCAAGGAAAGCGTGGACAAGGCCTGACCGCGGCGCACATGGCGGACCACCGCAAGTTATGGAAAAAGGGCCGCAGTTCACTGGCCCGCACCCCCCGTTCTCGCCGTATCATCGCTGTCCCAAGCGAGATTCCAGGCAGACCTGCCGTCGGGAGTATCTGAACATGTCCGAGCGTCTCACCGGCCCGAGCCTCCATCGCAATCTCCTTGTGGTCGGCTTGCTGGCTCTGCTTGCCGCCTGCGTGCCGAATACCGAGCGCGTGGCGGCTACGCCATCCAACCTGGCGGTTTCAGGCGGGGTTGCCTCCATCAGCCTGAGCTGGGGCGCCAGTGCCGGTGCTTCCAGCTACAACGTGAAGCGCGCTACGACCGCCGGCGGACCTTACACGCAGGTCACCTCGACCAGCGCCACGTCCTACACCGACACGGCGGTGACGGCCGGCACCATGTACTACTACGTCGTCACCTCGATGGCGCCCGACGGGGAGAGTTCCGCCACCGCGGAGGTTTCGGGAGCGCTCATCGCCCGCCCGCTGGCCCCCGCGACGGTGCAGGCGGCGGCTGGCGACAAGCAAGTCGTGCTCACCTGGTCGGCCAGCAACAGCGCGGCCAGCTACATCGTCAAGCGCTCCACGGTGAGCGGCGGACCCTATACCCAGGTTGCTACCCCGACAGCCACGACCTACACCAACACCGGCCTGACCAACGCCACCACGTACTTCTACGTGATCTCGGCGGTGAATGTCGCGGGCGAAAGCCCGAACTCCCGGCAGGTGAGCGCGGTTCCCGACATCCAGAATCCCCCGCCGACCACTTTCGGCACCTGGACCAATGTCACGCCACCGGGCATCGATCTGACCAGCGACCTGTGCTCCAACTACGGCTCGACCAATGTCCAGGCCGACCCCGCCCATCCTTCCAATGTCTACGTGCAGTTCCATTGCCAGGGCATCTGGAAGTCCACCGACTACGGACAGACCTGGACCGGACCGATCAACACGGGCACCAATGGCGCCCTTGCTGGCGCCTGCTCTGGCGGCATCACCATCCCGCCCCGCAGCACGGCGCCGATTCCAGTCATCTACCAGACCTGCATCCGCGGCGCCGGCATCGGCTTCTGGAAGTCTGTGGATGGCGGTGTGAGCTGGACCCGCTACAACGTCGGGCTGTTCCCGGGCCGCGAGGACTATTACGGACCGGCCATCGATCCCTACGACCAGAATCACCTGCTGATGACAGGCCACGAATTCGATTCACTGGTGCAGAGCATCGACGGCGGCCAGACCTGGACCGATATATCCGTCCCCACTGGCATGCGGGGCGGCTTCGGACGTTCGGGATGGTTTTCCTTCATCGACACGGGCAACACCGTCACCTCACGTTCCACCTGGTTGTGGACCGGCGACTTCGGTGGTGGACAGGGCACCTGGCGCACCGCCGACAGCGGCACTTCGTGGCTGCAGGTCGATGGCAACGAGCATATCGGCAACACGCAGATCTACCAGCCCGATACCGCCGGTGTCGTATACATGGCCGGCGTCAATTCCGCACAGGGCAATGGTGTGCTCCGCAGCCGCGACTACGGGCAGACCTGGAGTCACGTCGGTTTCAACAGCCTCCAGTCGGTAGTCATCGGCACGTCGAAGAACGTGTATTCCATGTATGGCTATCCGGTGGGTCCGACCGGCACCGTCGATCCATCCTTCGAGGTGGCGGCACAGCCGGGCACCGGCACCTGGGTGCAGCCGGGCGCTCCGACCACGCCAAGCACGCTGAAGCAGGGCTCTGCGCAGCTCATCACCATCAACGACGGAACGCACAACATACTGCTCAGCGCCATGTGGAACGCTGGCGTATGGCGGTATGTCGAGCCATAGTCCGGAACGCACGGTCATTTCCATGTCCAGCGCACCGCGCCTGTCGATCGTCGTACCAACGTACAACTCCGCGAAATACCTCGGCCTGACCATCGACAGCCTGCTGGCGCAGACGATGCCGGACTTCGAGCTGATCCTCAGCGATGACGCTTCCACCGATGACACGGTGAAGATCGGCGAGGCATACGCTGCCAGGGATTCCCGCGTGAAAGTCGTCCGCAATCCGCATGGCGGCACCGCGGCAACACGCAATGCCGGACTTGCCGCGACCCACCCTGGCTCCGAATTCATCACCTTCTTCGACCACGACGACCTGTGGGACCGGAATGCCGCGCTGACACTGGTGGCGGCTCTCGACCGGCATCCCGAGGCACCGGCCGCCCACTTCGTATGCCATTGCATCGACTCGGCTGGACTGCGCATTCCCGGCGACGACCACTCCGCCAACATGCGCAACCGCCGAGCCATCGGCAAAGGCGGCATCGAGAGATTGCCGCCCACGGCGCCCACTAGCTTCGAGGCGCTGCTGGTGCAGAATTATCCGACCACGCCGGGAACGAGCATGATCCGGCGATCGAGCTTCCAGAAAGTCGGCGGCTACGAGGCCGAGGTCGAGCCCTGCGATGACTGGGACATGAACCTGCGCATTTCGCGCCTCGGCGGCTTTGCCTTCATCGACGAGGAACTGCTGAGCTGGCGTCGCCACAGCATGGCCACTTCGAACCTCAGCACGCGCTGGCGCAAGGCCTACATGGCGACACGCCGCCGTTCGATCCACGCGCCGACGAACACCCCGGTGCAGCGACGCGCTGCACGATCGGCATTGCGCGTCGAGATCATGTCGCTGCTCAAAAGCTCGGCGGGTGAAGTGGCGCGCGGCGCCTTCAAGTCCGGGGCCAAGAAGATGGCCCGTTCGCTACTGCTGGGTTCGATCTATTTCGGCTGAGTTGAAATCTTCACGGTGGCGGCCCGGCGCGGTGTCATCAGAAACTTGTTGATGACCGTATCATCCCGGCGGGCATAGAAGCCGTTTTCATCGAACAAATACTGCTCGTAACCGAGGCCTGCCAGCAGCACGCCCATTTCCCGTTCCCAGTGGAAGTCCTCGATCAGCAGTATGGGCTCGTGGCGCTTGATGGTTTCGATGCCGCCCTTGATGACCTGGTACTCATAGCCCTGCACGTCGATCTTGATCAGCACCGGCTGCAGGTTCTGGTCGTCCAGCCGGCGTATCGTGCAAGTAGTTTCATGCAGGACCAGCTTTTTCGGCGAAAACCAATACAGGGTGTGCGGACTCAGCCAGTCGGCGGCGCTGGCCCGGTCGAACGACGCGATGCCGTCGTAGACAAAGCCCTTGTATGAGGGAACATACAGCGTGCGCTGCTGTTCCTCGTCCGCCAGGCCGAAGGCAAATACGGTGATGTCTTCGCGACCGCGATAGCGTTCGATGAGTCGCGCGGCGAGCATGCCGTTCGCCTCAAACGAAAACACCCGCGCGCCACTCTTGATGGCCTTGATGGATTCGATGCTCTGCCCATGGTTGGCGCCCACATCGACATAGCTGCCCGGCAGGTCATCGGGGATGAAACGCAACGCGAGAAAGTCGTCCTCATGCGGCTTCGATCTGAGCTTGCGGTAGTGGTAATAGGCGCTGTCCTTCATTCCCTTCAGGTAACGGAATTCACTCTGCAGCGTCCGAAGCAGTTTCGACAACGACAAGGCCATGCTTACTCCCAGAAAGCGTCCGGCGCGGGTTGACCCTTCAGCGCCGCCTCCGCGGCCGACCTGGTCGTGGAGGTGAACATCTCCAGCGTATGGTACTTCTCGACGTAGGCCCGCGCATTGCGTCCCATCTCACTCGCGCGCGCCGGATCGTGCCACAAGGACTGGATGGCCGCCCGCATCGCCGCGGCGTCCCCCACGGGCACATACAGGCCGGTCACCCCCTCCTGGATGACATCGACCTGACCACGCGTTCTGGAACAGATCACGGGTTTCCCCATGGCCATGGCCTCAAGGATGCAGGTGACCCCATTGTCCGTCTCGGAGTGCAGCAGCGGCACGATCACAACCCTCGATTTCGCGTACAGATCGCGCAACTGCGGCAGCGTCAGACGCCCCTGGGTCACGTCCGTATCGGTCTGTTGAACTATCTGGGTGATCGGAACTCGCCGGTCATTCACCAGCCGGATCGGTCCTGGGATGCGCACATGGTCGGTTGCGATATGGCAGCGGATGCCGGTACCGCGCACCGCCTGTACCAGCGTGGTGTAGTCGCGCATCTCTGCCCCGACCGCACAGATCATGTCTTCCTGCGCCGTGCGCGGACTGTAGAACACTTGATCGACGTAATGACGGATCAGGTACACGCGGTCGCGCGGAAAGCCAATCTTCCCTACCAGCGCGTCGCGCTGCACCGAGCTCCAGGTGATTACCGCACGCAGATTCCGCTTCAGCAGCTGCAGCGGCACGCGCACGTTCAATTTCTCGAACGTGTACATCATGGCGACATGCGGCTTGCCGGCGTCACCCAGCATCTGCTGGATCAGCAGCGCCAACGTCAGTTTTTCCCCCCAGGTGATGACGGCATCGCAGTCGGACTTGCGCAGCAGCACCTGGCGGGCCAGATGCCACCAGGCAGGAACCCTGCCGGTGCGAGCCTCCGCGCTAAGGATGGATTCATCCCAGACCGGATCGAAGGCGTCGTCGAACAGGTGATAGCGCGGCGCATGCACACCGTCCGGGTCGCGCATCCTGTTACTGCCTGCGTCAGCACCCCTGGCAACAGCCAGCGCGATCCTGCCCATCTGCTCCACTACCTCCGCCGCAGTCCCAACGGGCAAGACCCGGGGCTCCAGCTCGTAATATGTCCATCGGGCCAGATTCCGTCCCGTGCATGCGCCACGGTATTCTTGATGCCCGTGCCCCAGAATATCCAACGGCGCCGCCATCAAGTGCGGCGAGAACGACATTTCGCCCAATGAAACGAGTTTCGCGATGGATGTCCCGGTTTCGAGCCGTGCCGAGCTGGCTGACATCGAGCCTGGGTGCCCGATTATGGCTGCGTGACTGCGACCAGGTGGGCCCCGGCGCCCGCACCTTTAGCCGCCCCAACATCGAAAACCGCGGCCGCATCGTACTTGGCAGCCGGGTGCGCCTCAATTCGGGCTGGGCACCGGTGGAGCTGGTCAGCGGTCCGGGTGGGAAGATCGAGATCGGCGACAAGGTGTTCGTCAACTATGGTTCGATCGTCTCGGCCCAGCGCAGCGTACGCATCGGGGCTGACACGATGATCGGCAATTACTGCATCGTCGCGGATACCGAAACCCCGGGCATCGAGGACCCGCAAGCCGGGCCCTCGACTGACCCGCGCCCGGTCGAGATCGGCAGGGGAGCCTGGCTGGCCGCCCGCGTGACGGTGTTGCCGGGATCCCGCATTGGCGATGGCGCGGTCATCGCGGCGGGAAGCATCGTCGCCGGAGATATTCCCGCCGGGTGCGTTGCGGGTGGCATCCCGGCCCGCGTCCTGCGCACCGGATGACCCATCGCATGCAGATGGGGAATGGCGCCTTCCTGCTCGGCAAACCCAGCGTCGGCGCCCGCAACGCGCAGCTGCGGATCGGCGATCGATTCCGCCTGGCCTCGCGTCCCGTCGAGTCCCATCTGTCCGTCGGACCGGCAGCCGTGCTGAGCATTGGCGATGACGTCTGGATTGGTCATGGCGCCGCCATCGCCTCGCATGAACGCGTCGAAATCGGCGATCGCACGCGCATCGGTCCGTTCCTCATCCTGATGGACAGCAACTTCCACAGCGGCGCTGGCGACCAGTCAGAGCAGCACGACTGCAAGCCCGTGATCATCGGCAAGGATTGCCGCATCGGCAGTCGCGTGACGATTACCCGCGGATCACGCATCGGCGACGGAGCCCGCGTACTCGCGGGTTCGGTGATCAATGGCGATATTCCGCCGGGTGCCTGTGCGGGTGGCGCAAGGGCGCGCGTGCTGGGCCGCGCCACCGAGGTGACTTCGCAAGGGTATGTTGCAGCGCTGGCCCTGCCCGGTATCGTGCGCGAAGCCCTGGAGCTGGATTCCGTCCCGGCGCTGGATGATGCCAGCATCGCCGCAGGGCTGTGGACCGAAGAGCACGTGCAACGCCTGACCGCGGCCATCCGCAGCGAGTTGGGAATCACCCTCACTGCCGGGGACCTGCGCGATGTAGGCTCCTTGGCCGATGTCGCCGCCATCGTCCAGCGGAAGCATTCATGACAGACAATGAACCCATGACAGAGATCTTGTCCGCCGTGGTCTGCACGCGTAACCGCCCCGCGCCCATGGCCGAGACGGTGCGGCTGCTGCTGGATGGATCGCCTGCAGACATGGAGCTGATCGTCATCGACCAGAGCGATGACCAGCTCACCGAGCAAGCCCTGCAGCCATTTCACGCTGATCCGCGCCTTCGCTACCGCCGCACGAAAACGCGCGGCAAGGGCGCCGCGCTGAACGAGGCGCTGGCAGTGGCGCGGGGCAGCATCCTGGTTTGTACCGACGACGATTGCCTGGCGCCGCACGGGTGGGTCCGTGACATGACCGTTGCGCTGCAGTCGCGACCCGACTGCGTCATCGCCTACTGCAAAGTGGCGCCAGTGCCGCACGATTACACCAAAGGTTACGTGCCCTGCTACTTGATCACCGGGAGCCGCACACTGCACTCGGTCGGCGACATCTGCGGCGGCATCGGGATCGGTGCCGGCATGTCGGTGCGTCGCAGCTTCGTCATCGACGTGGGCGGATTCGACGACTCCTTCGGGCCCGGCGGACGCTTCCCCTCGGCGGACGAGTGGGATCTTTCGATTCGCGCCCTGCTGAAGGGGCACAGCGTCTTCGAGACCGGCGATATCAGCATCGTGCACGATGGCTTCCGCAATCTGCACGAAGGCCGTGCGCATGTGCGCCGCGACTGGGTGGCGCTCGGCGCCGTCTGCGCCAAACCCCTGCGCGCCGGGTACTGGAAATCGCTGCGGGTCTCCGTGTGGCTGTTCAGCGTGCGAGCCGTGTGGCCCATCGTCACCGACATGGTGTCGCTGCGCAGGCCGCGCGGCTTCGCCCGGATCACCTCGTTTCTGAACGGATTCGCGCGAGGCTTCGCCACGCCGGTGGACCCAGTCACGTTGCGCTTCCGGCGTCGCGGACCCTGACGTGAGCAACAGCGAGCCCATCCGCCTGCTTTTCCTCAATACTCGCGATCAGTG
>DATNCK010000407.1:0-8479 GCA_035571575.1 Steroidobacteraceae bacterium
TCGGCGGCGATAGCGGGGGCAGGCGCAGCATCAGCACGCCAAGGGCCGCCGCCAATACCAGCGCCGCGGCCAGTGCCCAGCGGCGCGGACCGATCTGTCGGCGCGCGGCGCGCGGTTGCACGCGCGCGAGAATGGCGGACCGGGTGGCATCAGACGGTCGCACGGCGGGCACATCTGCGGCGAGGCCGGAGAGTCGGTCTTCCCATTGCAGCCAGATGCGACGCACCGAGAGATCCTGCCGCAACAGCGACTCGAAGCGGCGACGCGCCCGCAATGGCAGTGTGCCGAGGACATAGGCGCCAGCAATGTAATCCAGTGCCCGGCCCTCGAGTTTCATGAGCCCATGCACTCCTTGAGTGCCAGCAGGCCGCGCCGGATCCAGCTTTTCACCGATCCCAGCGGCTGGCGCAGCTGCGCGGCGATCTCATCCTGCGATTGCCCCGAGACATAGGCCAGTCGCAGGCATTGCTGCTGCTGGGAGGTCAGCGCCTGCATGCAGCGACGCAAGGTCACGTGCGTGATCGAGGATTCTTCCACGCCCTGCAATTCGATGGCCAGCAGCGAGGGATCGACATCGTCCAGCGGCAGGGACCGGCGACGTGCGCGCAACTGGTCGATGGCATGGTGCCGCACGACGGAGAGCAGCCAGGTGTACGGTCGGCCGCGTTCGGCACTGTAGGAACCTGCGCGCTGCCAGATGCGTACGAAGCATTCCTGGAGGGCATCCTCGGCCTCCGCTCGGTCGCCGAGCATGTGAACCAGCTGGCCCAGCAGCCGCGACGCCGCCAGATCGTAGAGGCCGCGCAGGGCATCTGGATCGCGGCCGGCGCAGCCACGCAGAGTGCCGATCAATTGCTCATCCCAGGCCGCATCGTTGCGAATACTGGGCGGAATGGAGGTCGTGGCGCTCATGGTCGCGTCATTGTGACGCGGCGGACAGCGGCGCGACCTCGTTACAAGTTTATTTTCGCAGACTGCATCCATTCGGCCGCGACAGACGTAGATTTCTCTTCGGCTGGGAGTGACTCGACGCCCGCACGGCGAACCAGCATAGAAGCTGTCTATTGAATCCATAAAGACAATCGACTTCTTTGAGCACGCCGATCACGAAAGACTTGCGCTCACTCGCAACCCAACGGGAGAAGAACGATGGCGACGGAATCCAGGTGTCCTTTCAATCACACGGCTGGCGGCGGCACAAGCAACCGGGACTGGTGGCCGAATCAGCTGCGACTGGACCTTCTGCAGCAGCATTCGGACAAGTCCAATCCCATGGGGGCGGAGTTCGACTATGCGCGGGAGTTCAGGGGCCTGGATTACAAGGCGCTGAAGAAGGATCTGGCGCGATTGATGACGGATTCGCAGGAATGGTGGCCGGCGGACTTCGGGCACTACGGCCCGCTGTTCATCCGCATGGCCTGGCACAGCGCCGGCACGTATCGCACGGGTGATGGGCGTGGCGGCGGCGGTCGTGGACAGCAGCGTTTCGCGCCGCTGAACAGCTGGCCGGACAACGGCAATCTCGACAAGGCGCGGCGGCTGCTGTGGCCCATCAAGCAGAAATACGGCAGCGCGATTTCGTGGGCGGACCTGATGATCCTCACCGGCAACGTGGCGCTTGAGACCATGGGCTTCAAGCCCTTCGGCTTCGGCGCCGGCCGCGAGGATGTGTGGGAGCCCGACATGGATGTGTACTGGGGCGCGGAGAAGACCTGGCTGGGCGATGAGCGCTATACGGGAGTGCGCGATCTGGAGAATCCGCTGGGTGCGGTGCAGATGGGGCTGATCTATGTGAATCCCGAAGGACCGAATGGCAATCCGGATCCGGTTGCCGCGGCAAAGGACATCCGCGAAACCTTCGCGCGCATGGCCATGAACGATGAAGAGACTGTGGCGCTGATCGCCGGCGGTCACAGCTTCGGCAAGACGCATGGTGCGGGTCCGGCATCGCATGTGGGCAAGGAACCCGAGGGCTCTGACATTGCCGAGATGGGCTGCGGCTGGAAGAGCACCTTCGGCTCGGGCCGGGGCGCGGATTCCATCACCAGCGGTCTCGAAGTCACGTGGACCAAGACGCCGACGAAGTTCAGCAATGACTTCTTCGATCATCTGTTCGGCTTCGAGTGGGAACTGACGAAGAGCCCGGCGGGTGCGCATCAGTGGCAGGCCAAGGGCGGAACGGCGACCATTCCCGAAGCCTTTGGCGGCGGCAAGCGCCTGCCGCGCATGCTGACCACGGATCTCTCGCTGCGCTTCGATCCGGCGTACGAAAAGATCTCGCGGCGCTTCCACAAGAATCCCAAGGAATTCGCCGATGCCTTCGCGCGGGCCTGGTTCAAGCTCACGCATCGCGACATGGGTCCGCGTGCGCGCTACCTCGGACCTGAAGTGCCGAAGGAAGAGCTGATCTGGCAGGACCCTCTGCCCAAGGCCGGCGGCAAGCCCATCGGTGAGCGAGAAGTCGCGCTGCTGAAGGGAAAGATTGCCGCCACGAAGTTGTCGGTGTCGGAAATGGTTGTGACGGCGTGGGCTTCAGCCTCTACATTCCGCGGCTCGGACAAACGCGGCGGCGCCAATGGCGCGCGCATCCGGCTGGCGCCGCAGAAGGACTGGGAGGTGAATCAGCCTGCGCAGCTCGCGAAGGTGTTGAAGGTGCTGGAAGGCATCCAGGCCGACTTCAACAGGAAGTCGACGAAGAAAGTGTCGCTGGCCGATCTGATCGTGCTGGCTGGCAACGTGGGCGTGGAGCTGGGCGCAAAGAGAGCCGGCATCAATGTGAAGGTGCCCTTTTCTGCTGGCCGCGTGGATGCCCTGCAGGAACAGACCGATGTGGAGTCCTTCGCAGTGCTCGAACCCCTGGCCGATGGCTTCCGCAACTACACGAAGAGCAAGTTCAGCATCCCGGCGGAGGCGCTGCTCATCGACAAGGCGCAGCTGCTGACACTGAGCGCGCCGGAGATGACGGTGCTGGTCGGCGGACTGCGCGCGCTGGGCGCCAATGCCGGTGGTGTGAAGCATGGCGTACTCACGAAGAAAGTCGGCTCGCTCAGCAATGAGGTCTTCGTGAACCTGCTCGACATGAATACTGAGTGGAAGGCTGCGGGCGACATTTTCGAAGGGCGCGATCGCAAGACCGGCGCCGTGAAGGGAACCGCCACGCGCGTGGATCTGGTGTTCGGCTCGAACTCGCAGCTGCGCGCACTGGCCGAGGTCTACGCCAGTGCCGATGCGAAGAAGAAATTCGTGCAGGACTTCGTCGCGGCTTGGGCGAAGGTGATGGACCTGGACCGCTTCGACCTGCGTTGAGACCGGGATAAGGCGGAGAGAACAAGGCGGACGCGGCATCCATGCCGCGCCGCCTCACTCATCGATGAGCCGCAGGCGGCGCGCTTCCGACAACGCTTCGACCTTGCCGTTCACCTGCAGCTTGCGGTAGCTGCGTTTCACGTAGGTCTGCACGGTGTGGCCCGACACGCCCATGAGCGTGGCGATTTCCCCGTAGCTGAAGCCCTTGGCGGCATAGGTCAGCACGCGGACTTCCTGTCGTGAAATCGGACTCATCATCACGGACCCCAGAACACCGCGCCGCCAACTACTGTGGTGACGCCGGGGTTGGGTCCGCTGTTGATGGTCACGGAATGACCCAGGCCCAGCTGCCCCTGATCGTTGCTGCCCCAGCACTCCATGGTCTTGTCGGAGCGCAGCGCGCAGGTGTGATTCCAGCCGCCGGCAAGAGCCACCACATTGGTCAGCGGATACTCGAAGGGCGACAGATGCACATCGACGGTGTTGCCCGCGCCCCAGCATGACACCTTGCCGTTGGTGCGCAGCGCACAGGTGTGGCTCACACCGGTAGTGACCGCCACGACGCCAGTGAGGCCGGGCACCGTCACGGGCGTCAGCGAAAGGGCCGGCGCACCAACGCCCAGACCGAGCTGACCCAGCGAGTTGCTTCCCCAGCACTGCACTGTCTGATCCATCATCACGGCACAGGTGTGATTGTCTCCGGTGTCGAGGGCCATGACACCGGCGAGCACAGTACTGGCGGTGTGCGTTTCCACGTTGAATCCGGTGGCGCCCGATTCGCCCCAGCACTGCACATAGCCGCCGGATGTCAGCAGGCAGGCGTGATTGTTGGCGGCCACTATCTGCGATACGCCGCCACTGACGGTTCCCGTCGTGCATGCCGTAGCACAACCAGGCAGAGGCTGGCCGATCACGGGCACTGGTGTGAGCGAGACGGTAGCTATGCCATTGCCAAGCTGCCCCACATCGTTGACGCCCCAGCACAGGGGTGCACCGGCGGTGGTGACCAGGCATTTGAATCCGCTGCCCACGGCCACAGCCACCGCGCCGGTGAAATCGCCGCCACCGCTGCCGCCTCCCACATTGACGAAGGTGCTCGACTGCCCGTCACCGGAACAGGCCACGTTGCCGGCCGCGCCATACACCACGCAGCTCGCGCTGTAACCGGCGTCCACAAAGGTCGCGCCGGCAAGCGTGCTGATGACGAAGGGAGAGTTCGCGTTGCTGGTGTTGCCGGTGCCGAGCTGCCGCGAACTGTTGTATCCCCAGCAGGCCGCCTTGCCATCGTTGCGCAGCGCGCAGGTGTGTTTATACGAGGCGCCCAGCTTGCCCAGGAGGGCAGTGCTGCCCGCGGGATTGGCTGCGCAGTTCACGGTCGCACTGACATTCGCCGCAGCCACGTTGCCACTGCCACCAGTGACGGTGCAGGTTTGACCTGTGGGCTGGGTCGATACCGTGATGTTGTACGCCGCGCCGTTGAGCAATGCGGTGGCGAAGGTGAAGCCACCATTGGCATTCACGGTGCGCGTGTCGCTGCTGTTGTTGGCCAGCGTCACCGTGCCGGTGAGGCCGGATACCGTGCCACCGATGGTGTAGGTGTTGTTGGTACATGTGACCGTGACGTTGGTGACATTTGCTGTCGCGGTACCGCTGCCACTGGCCACGGTGCAGGTCTGTCCGGTGGGCTGAGTGGTAACCGTGACCGCGTAAGCCGCGCCACCGGTCAACGCCGCAGTGAACGTAAAGGCACCGCTGGCATTCACCGCGCGTGCATCGCCGCCGTTGTTGGCCAGCGTCACCGTGCCGCTGAGCCCGGTAACGGTACCGCCGATGGTGTAGGTGGGAGCCGGTGGCGGCGGCGCGGCGGGCGGCGGCTCCGGGTCATCCTTATGACAACCCGTGAGCACCAGGATCAGCGCAGCCAGAACCAGTGCCAGGTTGAACCTGCAACCTATCGAAATGCTCATGTCACACCCTGCTTGTCACGCCGAAAAGGGCTACCTTGAGAGTCAACGCGGCGAATCGGGCCAAACTGGCTCAGGAATCTGCACCTCAGTTACGATTTGAGTCGTGGGAGGCCAACAAGAAGAACCTGCCGGCGACGTGACGCGCCTGCTGCGGGCGTGGGCTAGTGGAGATGCCCGGGCGCTCGATTCCGTGTGGCCGCTGGTCTATGACGACCTGAAGCGCCTGGCGCGCCGCCAGCTCGACCGGGAGCGTGGCGACCACACCCTGCAGCGCACGGCGCTGGTCAACGAGGCCTTCATCCGACTGGCCGGCCAGCGCTCGGTGGACTGGCTCAACCGCGAGCAGTTCCTGTCGCTGGCCGCGCAGATCATGCGACGCGTGCTGGTGGACTACGCGCGCCAGCGCAATGCGCAGCGGCGCGGCGATGGCGCGCAGAAGGTCAGTCTCTCCGACACGCACGCGGCACTCGAGATCGATGAGGCGCAGGCCGCCACCTTCGGCGAGGACGATGTGGACGTGCTGGCCATCGACGCGGCCCTGCAAAAACTCGAACTGATCGACGCGCCGCAGAGCCACATCGTCGAACTGCGCTACTTCGGCGGACTGACTCTCGAGGAAACCGCCAGCGTAACGGGCATCTCCGTCGCATCCGTCAAACGGGAATGGTCGATGGCGCGCGCCTGGCTGCGCCGGGAGCTGGGGCATGGTTGAGCGCCAACTCGTGAAGGCTCTTTTCGCCAAGGCCATCGAGGCGCCACCTACCCTGCGGCCCGCCTTGCTCGAACACGAGTGCAATGGCGACACCGAACTGCGCGCCGAAGTGGAATCGCTGCTGCGTGCACACGATGCGCCCGGCGCCTTCCTCGACAGCGCACCCGCGGACCTGTTGGTCCAGGCCCTGGGCTCCGCCGACCGCAGCCTGCGCGTCGGCGAACGCATTGGTGCGTATCGCGTCGAGGAGCTGCTCGGCAGCGGCGGCATGGGCGATGTCTACAGGGCCGTACGCGACGACGATCAGTATCGCGCCGAGGTGGCGATCAAGCTGATGCGGGCTGATATGCGCACCATCCTTACCGAGCAGCGCTTCAAGAACGAGCGGCAGATCCTCGCGGGCCTGGATCATCGCAACATCGCCCGCCTGCTCGATGGCGGCACCTCCGACGGCGTGCCCTATGTGGTCATGGAACTGGTGCGCGGCGTGCCGGTGGACCGCTACTGCAACAGCCGCCGACTCGATGTGCGGGACTGCCTGCAGTTGTTCCTGCAGGTGTGCGCCGCGGTGAGCTACGCGCATCAGCATCTGGTCATCCATCGGGATCTGAAGCCCAACAACATCCTGGTCACCGACGAGGGTTCGGTGAAGCTGCTGGACTTCGGCATCGCCAAACTGCTGGAGCCCGAAACCGCCGAGCGCGATGTCAGCCGCAATGAAACCGTCACGCAGCTGCGCGTGATGACGCTCGAGTACGCAAGCCCGGAACAGGTGCGCGGCGAACCCATGACCACGGCCAGCGATGTGTATTCGCTGGGCGTGGTGCTGTATCGCCTGCTTACGGGCGCAAGTCCCTATGGCGCGCCGGTGAATGAAGCCGAACGCGTGGCGCAGATCATCAGCGACACGCTGCCCTCGCGGCCCAGCACCCTGCAGCGCCGGCTCGACCGCGACCTGGACAATATCCTGCTGATGGCGCTGCGCAAGGAGCCGCGGCACCGCTACGCCAGCGTCGAGCAGTTCGGCAACGACATCCGCAACTATCTCGCCGGCCTGCCCGTGCAGGCGCGTGGCAACGCGCTGGGTTATCGCATCCGCAAATTCGCGCGCCGTCACAAGTTCGAGATCGCGGCCGCCGTGCTGGTGGTCGCGTCGCTGGCAGGCGGACTGCTGTTCTGGTTGCGCGAGGCGCGCGAAGCGCAGTTGCAGCGGCAGGTGGCGCAGCAGCACTTCGACAGTGTGCGGCAGATGGCCAATACCATGCTGTTCGATGTGCATGACGAGGTGGCCAAGCTGCAGGGCGCGACTGCAGCGCGCGAGCTGCTGGTCAAGACGTCGCTGAAGTATCTCGACGCGTTGTACCAGGGTGCGCAGACCGATCCTTCCATGCAGGAGGATGTGGCCGCGGCGTACAAGCGCGTCGGTGACATACAGGGGGCGGACCTGGGGGCGAACACCGGACAGCCCAAGGCCGCGCTGGAGAGTTATGGCCGGGCGACGGCGCTGCTCGATCCGCTGGTGCGCGCGCGTCCCGACAATCTTCGGGCGGCCTGGCTGCTCGGCAGGGTGCTGACGCAGCAGGCGCGACTCATCCTCATCACGGATGGACCTCAGGCCGCGATGCCGACGCTGGAGAAGGCCGTTGGCCTTCTCGAACGCGGGGGCTCCGCGGAGGCCGATGAACACCTGCGGATGACGACGCTGGGTGAAGCCTGGTACGCGCAGGCGCAGGCCCTGATCACCGAGCACAAGCCGGCCGAGGGCATGGCGGCCTTCGACAAGATGCTGAACGGCGTCGACGCCTATCTGCGCAACCATCCCGACGATGAGATGGCGCTGCTGGCAGTGACCAATGCCTATAACAATGCGGCGTCGATGCGCGATGAACGCTTGTCGGAGGATGCCCAGTACGAGCATGCCGTGCGACTCTTCCGCCGATCAATTGAGGCCGGTGAAAAGCTCGTCCGCATGAAGCCCGACAATCTGCGCTACCGTGCGGGCCTGGCGTCGGCGCGCCGCAGCCTGGCCATCCAGTACTACGTGAGCAATAAGTTTGCGGATGCCGCGGACCTGCTGCGCCTGGCCGCGCCCGTGTACGCCGAACGCGCGGCAGACAAGAAGGATGCCAATGCCGTTTACCTGAGCGCCTATGTGAATGCGCAATTTGCCAATGCGCTGCTCAAGACCGGAAAGCTCGACGAGGCCAGCCCTCTGTTCGAAAGTTCAGCCAACATTCTCGATGGCATGGCCAAGGCGGGCGGCACGCTGCGGGTGTTCTATGCCCAGGGAGACCTTGGTCTGGGCCAGGGGGAGTTGTACGAACGCCTGGCCTCACGAGCGGGCCTTGGCGCCAGTGCACGGCAGGCGTACTGGCGGCAGGCCCGTGCCGCGTATGAGCTGGGCTTCAACGGTTACAGCAAGGTCGACGCAAAGATCAAGTTCGATGCCGGAGACCGGGTGGTGATCGACCAGTGCGTGGCAGGCATGGCCCGC
>DATNCK010000408.1:0-3293 GCA_035571575.1 Steroidobacteraceae bacterium
TGGGACTGTGGTGGGTGCATACCGCAGCGCTGGCGCTGGGCGGGGGATTGCTGCTGTTGCCGCGCGCCAGCGACTGGCTGGTGCGCCGGCGCGTGCGCTAGGCCTTGTCGTCTGGGGACGACGGATCTTTTTCGCCTTCGCCGTGCTTCAGCTGCTCGACCTGCTGCGTGGTCTTGATCCATTCAGACAGCTTGCGCAGGTCCACCTTGGGACGGCGAGTGCGCACGGTATCACCCGGCTTGCCGCCGCTGCTCTCATATGGGTTGTAGGCGCCGCCGCCCAGTTTTTTCTTCGACCGCGCGACACCTGGACCGTAATCCACGATCTCAAGATGATCAGGCATGCTCCGTTCGGGTTCCTGTTCGTCAGGAACGAAGAGCGAGAACTTGTCGGGCGGCGACCGATTGGACATGTGCGGATTATCAATCGGTTGATTTATCAAAAACTGTGGAATGGATCACGGAGCTGCACCAGCGCGGAGCAGTCCTACAATGGTTTTTGAATCTGTTATCTCTCCGTTCAGGGCCCGGGAAATGGCCTCCTGCAGGTCCACCCAATGGACTTCCAGCACCTCGTGAAGCTCATGCTGCTGCGGCACGTGGCGCAGGCCCTTGGCCAGATACAGATAAATGCGTTCGTCGAAGACGCCGGGCGAACTGAGGATATGACCTAGATCACGCCATTGCTCCGCCTCGCAGCCGGCTTCTTCCACCAGCTCACGCCGCGCGGTATCAGCAGGCGGCTCGTCGGGTTCGAGGCGGCCCGCGGGCAGCTCCCAGACCCATCCGCCGGCGGCTGGGCGGTACTGACGCAGCAGGCATACGCGCTGCTGATCGTCTATGGCAACTGCGGCCGCGCCGCCGGGATGGTGGACGATTTCGTAGTCGGCGCTTTCGCCGTTGGGAAGCTGCACCCGCTCGACATTGACCGTGATCACACGTCCGCGGAATTTGGTGTCGATCGGATTCACGTCGCGAAATGTCCTGTTGTGCGATGGTGTGGCGCAGCAATCGCGCACATTGGCTATAGTCAGTGATTATGTCGAGTCCGGCAACGCACCTGGAAGAACTGAACAATGCGCAGCGCAAGGCGGCGGGTTACGGCGAGCCCGTGCCCGATGCGCCGCTGCGTGCCGGACCGCTGCTGATCATCGCCGGCGCCGGCACCGGCAAGACCAATACGCTGGCGCATCGCGTGGCGCACCTGGTGATCAACGGCGTCGATCCCTCGCGCATCATGCTGCTCACCTTCACGCGTCGTGCCGCTCTGGAGATGCGCCGGCGTGCGGTGGAGATCATGCGCAAGGCACTGAATGACACGCTCGGCGGAAAGTCGCAGGGCATCGCGCAGCGACTCACCTGGACCGGCACCTTCCACTCGCTGGGAAACCGCCTGCTGCGCCACTACGCCCCACAGCTGGGGCTTGATCCGCATTTCACCGTGATCGATCGCAGTGACGCCGCCGATCTGATGGATCAGATCCGCACCGATCTGGGCTATGCCAGCAAGGAGCAGCGCTTCCCCCGCAAGGAAACCTGCCTTGCCATCTACTCGCATCGGGTGAACACGCAGAAACCACTGGCCGATACGTTGCAGGCGCAGTTCGCCTGGTGCCAGCAATGGGAGCAGGACCTCGGCAAGTTGTATCGCACCTATGTGGAGCGCAAGCAACAGCTGGGACTGCTCGACTACGACGACCTGCTGCTGTACTGGCAGGTGCTGGTGTCCGAGCCGAAGCTCGCCAAACATGTGGGCTCGCACTTCGATCACATCCTGATCGATGAGTATCAGGACACGAATGCGCTGCAGGCGCGCATCGTCGATGCGCTGAAGCCCGATGGTGCCGGCCTCACGGTGGTCGGCGATGACGCGCAGGCCATCTATTCCTTCCGCGCCGCGGCGGTGGAAAACATTCTCGGTTTCGCGCAGCACTACACGCCTCCCGCCGAAGTGGTGCCGCTGGGCCAGAACTATCGCTCCACGCAGGCCGTCCTGGATGCCTCCAATGCGCTGATGGCCGAGGCGCCACGTCAATATCGCAAGCATCTGCTGGCAGTGCGTGGCGCAGGCGCTGTGCCGCGCTATGTCAGCGTCGATGACCTGGAGTCGCAGGCTGAATACGTGGCGCAGCAGGTGCTGCAGCGACGCGAGGCGGGCACCGCCCTGCGCCGCCAGGCCGTGCTGTTCCGCACCTCCAGCCACAGCGACCTGCTGGAAGTCGAGCTCGCGCGCCGCAGGATTCCCTTCGTCAAATATGGCGGGCTGAAATTCCTCGAAGCCGCGCATGTGAAGGACATGGTCGCGGTGCTGCGCTGGGCCGACAATCCGCGCAACACGCTGGCCGCGTTCCGCGTGCTGCAGCTGCTGCCGGGCATGGGTCCGGTCAATGCGCGCTGGACACTGGATGCACTGGCCGAGGCGGGCGGTTCGATCAAGGCCATGCGCGGCATCAAGGTCAACACGCAGAGCGATCGCGACTACGGCCGCCTGGTCGACCTGATGGAAGCGTTGTGCACACCGGGCCGGCAGTGGCCGGGTCAGTTGCGCCTGGTGCGGGAGTGGTACCAGCCGCATCTGGAACGCATCTTCGAGCATTTCCACACACGCATCGGCGACCTGGATCAGCTCGAGCAGCTCTCGCAGCAATTCCCCTCGCGCGAGCGTTTCCTCACCGAGCTCACGCTCGATCCACCGAATTCCGCCAGCGACCTCTCGGGCAAGGCGCACCAGGACGAGGACTATCTGGTGCTGTCGACCATCCATTCCGCCAAAGGCATGGAATGGGACACGGTCTTTGTTCTGAACGTCGTGGATGGCAGCTTCCCCAACGAATTCGCCACCGGCAAACCCGAAATGGTGGACGAAGAGCGCCGTCTTCTTTACGTGGCGATGACTCGCGCCCGTAACGAACTGGTACTGCTGCAGCCGCTGAAGTTCCCGCTTACTCAGCAGTCACCGCGCGGCGACGCACATGTGTACGGCGGCCGCAGCCGGTTCATCACCGACAAGGTGCTCAAGTGCTTCGAGCAATCGGGTTTCACGGGGTCGCATGTGAACGATTCGCGGCTCTCCAGCGCCGACGGACCCATCGCAATCGACGCGACAGGCAAGCTCAAAGACATGTGGTAACGGGCGCGTTTGCACATGCCAGAATCCTGGCGGCGCTACTGGCGCGGCTTCACGAACTTGAGTGTGAACCGATCACTCTCGCCGATCGCCAGATACCTGGACCGATCGGCATCTCCCTGGGAGAGGGTGGGTGGCAGCGTCCACACGCCGGCTGGATAGTCCTT
>DATNCK010000409.1:0-2355 GCA_035571575.1 Steroidobacteraceae bacterium
CAGTCCACACATAACCCCAATGGTGCGCACACCTGGCACTCGATGGCCTTCAGTCCGCAAACCGGCCTGGTGTATCTGCCCATCCACGGCACGCCATTCGTATTCGGCAAGCCGAAGGAATTCGGGCTGCGTCCGATGACGCAGAACGTGGGCGCGGATTTCTCCGGCAACGGTGCGCTGGATCCGAAGAAGGTGTTGGCCGAAACCTACGGCCGCCTCATCGCCTGGGATCCGGTTGCGCAGAAGGAGGTCTGGCGAGTGGAACGCGCTGGTCAGGCCAATGGCGGTGCGCTGGCCACTGCGGGCGGCCTGGTGTTCCAGGGCACAGGTTCGGGCACCTTCACCGCGCTGGATGCGGCGAACGGCAAGGAGCTGTGGTCCGCGCCGACGCAGACGGGTGTCATCGCCGCGCCTGTCACGTACACCATCGACAATGAACAGTATGTGGCCGTGATGGCTGGCTCAGGCAGCTCGTGGGCATTGATCGGCGGCGATACCAACATGAAGGGTTTCGTGCAGCAGAACATCTCGCGGCTGCTGGTGTACAAGCTCAATGGTACGGCGCAGCTCCCGCCTGCTCCGACCGTGCAGCTGCCACCGATGAATCCGCCGCCTGCCACTGCCGCAGCGCCTGTGGTCGCCAAGGGTGGTGGGCTGTATGACGCCTACTGCAGCAGCTGCCATGGTCCGGCCGCAATCCAGGTTGGCATCCTGCCAGATCTGCGTCGCACGCCCTTCCTTCAGACCGATGAAGCCTTTGCGTCAGTGGTGATCGGCGGCGCACGCCAGTCGCGTGGCATGGCGAATTTCTCCAGCGTGCTGAAGCCGGAGGATGTGCAGGCCATTCGCGCATTCGTGGTACAGCGCTCCAATGAAGACGCGGCGGCTGCGAAGAAAGCAGCCAACTGAACACGCCTTTGCTTCCGAAGCACCGCCGCCCTGGAAATGGGGCGGCGGCACGGCAAATTCTCGGGGTTGCGGGAAATTTGTAGCGCTCCCATCGGGAACTTTTCCCGAACTTGCCAACCAGAAAACTCACTGACAGAGTGATGGTCATGCGCAAGACAGCAATCCTGATTCGAAATGCACTGCTCGCGGCGCTGGCCGTGCTGGGTGCCCCCGCCCATGCGGCCGGCTTCCAGGTGTACGTCACCAACGAACGTTCCGGCGACATCACCGTCATCGACGGCGCGAGTCACAAAGTCGTGGCCACCCTCCCCGTCGGCAAGCGGCCGCGCGGCATCCACTCAAGCCCCGATGGCAAGACGGTATACATCGCACTGAGTGGTACACCGATCGAAGGCCCACCGGAACTCGACGCCAACGGCAATCCGGTGTTCAAGCGTGACAAGGACGATGACGACGATGATGTCGCCGCCGACAAGTCAGCCGATGGCATCGGCGTGCTGGACGTGGCCACGCACAAGCTGACGAAGAAGATCTCCGTCGGCTCCGATCCGGAGGAATTCGATCTCAGTCGCGATGGCAAGCAGCTCTATGTCTCCAACGAGGATGTGAAGACAGCCAGCTCGGTGAACCTCGCCAATGGCAAGGTCGAGCACATCGTCTCTTTGTCGCAGGAACCGGAAGGCGTGGCGCTCAGCCCAGATGGCAAGCGCCTGTGGGTCACCTGCGAAACCGGTGGCGATGTGTTCGTAATCGACACCACCACCTTCAAAGTGGTCGGAACCATCAAGGTCGGCGCGCGACCGCGCAGCGTGGCCTTCCTGCAGGATGGCAAACTGGCTGTGGTGCCCTCGGAGTCTGCCGGCAATCTGTATGTCATCGACACCGCACAGATCAAATTGGTGAAGACCGTGGCCCTGCCAAAAGGCTCGCGTCCCATGCGCGTTCGTGTCTCGCCGGACGGCAAGAGGTTGTATGCGAGCACGGGTCGCGGCGGCAGCGTGGCGGTGCTCGATGCAACCAGCTTCGCAGTGCTCGACAACATCACCGTGGGCAAGCGGCCCTGGGGGATTGCGTTGTCTCCGGATGGCAAGTTCCTGTTCTCGGCGAACGGCCCTTCCAACGACGTGTCGGTGGTTGATCTGGCCACCAGCAAGGAAGTGGCGCGTGTGAAGGCCGGGGACAGCCCATGGGGCGTCGCCATCGTCAACACCGGCGGCTGATACCTGAGCCGCTAGCGCCCGATCACGTAGGTTTGCTGGGCGATCACGCTGCGCGTAAGGCCTTCTTTGTAGGCCCGCGCCCGCAACACCGTGGGACCTTCAATCCGGATCGGCCCTTCGTAGCGCGCATCGTTCGGTCCGGGCACGCTGCCGTCCAGCGTGTAGCGGATATCGGCGCCAGGCAGGCTGCTGGCGATGGACACGCTGACAGCGCCATCGAAGCTGC
>DATNCK010000410.1:0-6915 GCA_035571575.1 Steroidobacteraceae bacterium
CTTGTTGTAGCTGCCAAGCGTCATCCCCACCGACCCCTTGGAGTCGGTCAGGTACTTGCCGTTGGATGCCCGGGCCGACTTCGGCACGAAGTTCATGTAGCCGCCGATCTTCGATGGTCCATAAATGGGCGACGCGGGGCCGCGCACGATGTCGATGCGGTCGCTGGCACCGATCGCCGTCGGATAATTGCCCGGGTTATCGATGCGCTTGATGCCGCGGAAGTAGTTCTCGCCTGGATTGCCGCGCACGTCCAGCGAGCCGGCGACGCCGAAGAAGGATTGCGTGAACGAACCGGGCGTCATGGCCACCAGGTCATCGATCTCGGTGATGATGGTTTTTTCGAGCAGCTCATTGCTGATCGTCGTCAGGCCGCGCGGCGTCTCGTCCACCCGCTTGCCGAAGCCGAATACCGAATCCACGGGCGTGGTCTGCATCACGTTGAGCCGGTCGCCCTGGACGACCACCTCTTCTATATCAGCGTCACCCTCGGCCGCAGCGGCGACGGGCACGTGCAGGGGCAGCAGCAGACCTGCGGCCAGCAGCGCTGTGTGAATACGATCGGCGCGAATACAGGTGCGAATGGATTGCAGAAGATTCATGAGGTTCCCTGTTTGTCTGTTTCGATTGGTCCGGCGGAGTCTTGTGTCCACCTCTTGATGGGTGTTTGTGCAAGAACCGTGCACAGATCACAGTCGCCGGTCGATGAGGCGACGATGGCGTTGCGGCCTGCGTGGCGAGTGCGTATGCGCGCTGCAACGACCGTTGCAGTTGTACCGATCGATTGGTGTCTGCAACAGGCGGTATCCACACTCATCTGTCATGACGCACTGAAATGCGTCGGTGCGCGTCAGCCTTCGGGCCAACGCAGTGCGAACCTCGCTGCACCGTGAGGAATCGAGTGCCGCACAGCGGCCTCGCGCTTTGTCCATAATGGCGCACAGTTCGGGGAGAACCATGAGCGCTGCCACAGTGACCACCACCGTTCCGACCACCAGCGTGCATCCTGTGGACGAGAAGCTGCCACTGCCGCAGTTGTTCACCTATGGACTGCAGCATGTATTGGCCTTCTACGCCGGCGCGGTGCTGGTACCGATCCTGGTCGCCGGTGGCCTGGGCCTCAGTACCGGGCAGCTCATTCATCTGATCAACGCCGACCTTTTCACCTGCGGCATCGCTTCGCTGATCCAGTCGGTGGGAATCGGTCGGCGCATCGGCGTGCGCCTGCCTCTGCTGCAAGGCGTGACCTTCACAGCCGTGAGTCCAATGATCGCCATCGGCATGGCCGCCGGTGGCGGTACCGAGGGCCTGCTCGCCATCTATGGTTCGGTGATCGTCGCAGGACTCGCCACGCTGGCGGTGGCACCCTGGTTCGCGCAGCTGGTGCGATTCTTTCCGCCGGTGGTGACCGGTACGGTGATTCTCATCATTGGTATCGCGCTGTTGCCGGTCGCCGCCAATGACGTCGTGGAGGGAATGGGGCCCAATGCCATCCAGAGTCCCGTACTGGCGAAGAACCTGGCGTATGCGCTGGGCACGCTACTGCTGATTGTGTTCATCCAGCGTTTCTTCCGAGGCTTCCTCGCCACTGTTGCAGTGCTGGTGGGACTGGTCGCCGGGACACTGGTGGCCTGGGCACTGGGCGACGCCAACTTCGACGCCGTCGCCGCGGCGCCGGTGCTCGGCTACACCGCGCCGTTCTACTTCGGCTGGCCCACATTCAGCCTTACAGCAATCGTTTCGATGTGCGTGGTGATGCTGATCACGATGGTCGAAACCACCGGCGACGTCTATGCCACCGGAGAGATCGTGCGCAAGCGCATCCGCCGCGAGGACATAGCGCGCGCCATACGCGCCGATGGCCTCGCTACCACCATCGGTGGCGTGCTGAATTCCTTCCCTTACACCTGCTTTGCCGAAAACGTGGGGCTGGTGCGGTTGACCCAGGTACGCAGTCGCTGGGTGGTTGCGATGGCCGGCGTGATCATGATCGTGCTCGGCTCACTGCCGCAGGCCGCGGCGATCGTGGCGGGCATACCTCACGCCGTGCTGGGCGGCGCGGCGCTGGCCATGTTCGCAGCGGTGGCCGTGGTCGGCGTGCAGACGCTGACCAAGGTGGACTTCAACGATCATCGCAACGCCGTGATCGTCGGCACCAGCCTGGGCCTCGCCATGCTGGCCACGGCGCAGCCTTATGTTTCGGCTGCCGTACCATCCTGGGCCAGCATCCTCTTCGGCAGCGGCATTACGCTGGGTGCGGTGACCGCGATACTGCTCAACATCCTGTTCAAACATCTGCGCGGCAGCCCGCACACGGCAGTGGCTGGCAAGCCTGGCGCTGCGTTGGTGGGACTGGACGTTGTCAACGCCATGCCCTATGAAGATTTCGCCAGAACTTTTGGGCACCTCGTGCAGCACACGCCGTGGGTGCTGGAGCGGACCTACGCACGTCGCCCCTTTGCCGACACCTCGGCGCTGCGCTCGGCGTTTCAGGACTCGCTGCTCAGCGGCAGCGAGGCCGAACAGCTGCAGTTGCTCAACGCATATCCGGATCTCGGCAGCGAACAAGCCACCGGTGATTCCTATGCGGCAGATCACGAGGCCGCCGGACTGGGCGCCGCCACGGAGGAAACGCACGCGGGAGTCGCGGCGCTGGCGCGCGCCTACCGCGCGCACTTCGGTTTTCCGCTGATCGTGTGTGCGCGCGAGGTGGAACGCTACGAACGCATGCTGGCCAATTGCTGGCTGCGACTGGACAACGCCGCCGCGGCGGAACGCGCTGCGGCAATGATCGAGGTGGTGCGCATCGCTGGCTACAATTTCGGCGAACTGGTGGCCGACGCCAACCCCGTGTCGAACTCGCGGCTCGCGCGCTTCGCGCATGACGCCGCCCGCTAGTTCCACACATCCGTGGCTGGTTCTGACGCTGATCGTGCTGAGCACGGTGCTGGGGCTGGCCGGCACGGATCTGGTGCTGCCCGCTGTGCCGTCGCTGCCATCGCGACTGGGCGGTGACATCACCAGCGCACAACTGGTGATCGCGACCTATGTCGGCGGCACCGCCCTGGGCCTGCTCGGCTACGGCGCGCTGGGCGATCGCCTGTCGACCCGGCTGCTGCTCCTGGGTTCTCTCGTCGGAAACGCGCTCATTGCGTTCGCCTGCACCTGGGTGCGCGACATCCACTGGCTCATTGCATTGCGCACTCTGCAGGGCGCAGTTGCTGCCGGACCGGCAGTGTTTGCGCCCGGCATCGTCAAGGAATTGTTCAACGACACCGGCGCCGTGCGGGCCATCGGACTGCTCGGCAGCATCGAGGCTCTGGCACCCGCAGCAGCGCCCATCCTCGGCACCTGGCTGCTCAGCCTTGGCGGCTGGCAGCTGTCGTTCCGTGTCATCGCGACGCTCGCGCTGCTGATCGCGTTGGCGATCGCGGCAGCGGGGTCGCTGCCGCAGACTGCGCGGCGGCAACACGGCAGCTACGCAAGGTTGCTCGGCGATCGGGTGTTTCTGCGCTACGCGCTGAGTCAGGCCTTCGTGGTCGGTGGCCTGCTGACGTTCGTGTTCGGCATGCCGGCGGTATTCGTGCACGCCTTCGACGGCAGCCTGTCACAGTTCATCATCATGCAGGTCTGCGGCATCGTCGGGTTCATGGTGTTGGCGAATCTTGCAGGCCATCACCTGCTGCGGCAGTACGGCCCGGAACGACTGATCAGCGTCGGCAGTGCTCTGGCCTGCCTGGGCGCTCTGGCGACCTTGGTCTACGCACTGACCGGCGGCCGCAACGCAATCGTGATCACCGCGCTGTTCATTCCGGTCAATGCCGGCCTGGGCCTGCGCGGACCACCCGGTTTCTACCACGCTGTGCTGGCGGCACGCGGCGACGCTGCGCGGGGAGCGGCTCTGACTCTGCTGGGCATCATGGGCGCCGCGGCAGTCGGCACGGCGATCGCCGCGCCGTTCGTGGCCAATGGGTTGGTGCAGCTTACAGCGATCGCGTTGGTCCTGCACGTGCTGGCCATGGCCTGCTTGATGCTGCTGCCGAAGCTATCGGAAGCCAGCACCTAGACCAGCCCCACGTCCTGCGGCAGGGCCGCCGGGAACACCAACTCCAGCTGTGTGGAGGACAAACCCCACATCCGCTGCATCACGCCACCGAGCAACGCGCGGTAGTTGTTGAGCACCGGCAGGTCGCGATTCTCGAACAGACCGGCGCGCGTCACCGCCTGTTGCCTTCCCGTGACCTTGCCGCCCGAGATCGCTCCCCCGGCCACCCAGTACATCGTGCCGTGACCATGGTCCGTGCCCTTGCTGCCGTTCTCCTTGAACGTGCGCCCGAACTCCGACACCACGATGACTACCGTGTTCGCCCACTCCGGCCCCAGCTCGCGCGCCAGCGACTGCAGACCGCTGCCGACACTGTCGAGATTCGCGGCCAGCACCTGGTTCTCGTTGACGTGCGTGTCCCAACCGCCAATGTCGACGAAGCCTATCGAATAGTCCGTGCGCAACAGGCGACCTATTCGTTGCGCCTCCAGCTCGAAACCCTTGGCGCTGATGGCATCGCGATTGGCCTGCTGCATCTCGTCGGCCATCTCCCGGCTGACCTGCTGGCGCAGGTCCAGACCCTCGCGCACCTGGGCTTTCAACGCATGATGTGCATACATGTCGGAAAGGATCTGCGACTGTCGTTCGTCAAATGGCGGCTTGGCCAGAGATTTCAGCGAGATATTCGGCACGTCCGCATCGCCGCGATAGCTCACCGGCAGCGAATCAGTGAAGGCGATCGAACCGTGCCCGCCCAGCACCGTGGTCAGTCGCGCGAGAAAGCCGGTGCGCAGATCCGGGTGTTCGACAGGCTGGCCGAGCTCGATGCTGTCCTGCGTCTCGAAGTGGCTGCGGGAGAGATCGTCGGTGCCTGCGAACGGCACGAACGCGATCTGTCTCGCATCCCACATCGGCTTGAGCGGCTTGGCGAGCGCAGGGTTCAGCGCCCACTCTGAATCCAGCTGCAGCAGGTCCGGCGATCTGGCGATCGCGATCGAGGGCCGCGCCTCGTAATAGTCTGCGCTCGACTGCGGCACGAACACATTGAGGCAATCATAGCCTCCACGCAGAAACACGACGAGCAGCCGCGGCCCTCCAGGCGGCAGCGCGTACAGACGTCCGGCCCACAACGCAGGAACCACCAGACTCGCGGTCTGCAGGAAGTGACGACGATTCATGCGCTCACCTGTAGTTGAGTTCCGGAGAGGCCAGCAGGTAGGTGTTCCACTCCGCCTGCGATGATGCGCGAGCGAGAGCGGCGCGCGTGTCGGCTCCCAGTCGCGGCTCTATCGCGTCGTAGTAGAAGCGGCTCGCAAGTTGGGGAAACCCGGGCGGCGGGGGCGCACCCGGCACTGCCCCATTCTCAGGCTGAAACAACCCGGCTGCATTGCTGGCGATGGCGCGTGCGATCTCGAAGCGGCGGCTCATCTGCCCGGAGCTCGTCCAGGCACTGGAGACCAGCGGATAACCATCCGGGGTCACGCGACCGAACTGCGCCTCGCCCAGCGAATTGAGCCAGCCGACGATCGGCCGTGTGTTGACGATGGTGCGACCCTCGTACGCCAGTCGCAGGCTCGCGATGACATACTGCATGGGATCGCGCAATTTCGTGCCGGCTGATTTCACGAGCTCGAGGGAAGTCAGCAGCGTCTCCATTACCGCGCGCAGGTCGCCATGCGTCTTCTGGAACGTTCGGCTCATGCGCTCAACAAGTGCCGGTGGCGGCTCATCGGCAACGAAGTAGGTCGCGAGCCGCCTCGAGACAAACTGCGCGCACTCGGGCCGGGACACGATGATGTCGATGGCCTGCTGCACCTCATCGAAACCAGTGCCTTCAATGCGCTTGCCGAGAAACTGTTTGGCACCGAAATCATGCCGCGCCGGGTTGAATTCGAAGTCACCACGGCGCAGGTACAGTGCCTCCCACTCCTTCTTCACCTTCGGCCTGTCGCCGGTGACCGTCACGCCGAGTCCGGTGAGGATGCGCGCCAGTTCCTGCACATCCTGCTGGGTGTAGCCGCTACCCACGCCCAGCGTATGCAGCTCCAGCAACTCCCGCGCGTAGTTCTCGTTGACGTGCCCGACATAGCTTTGGGCGTTGTCCAGGTACTGCAGCATCGCAGGATGGGTCATCGTCGCCATCACCAGGTCGGCGAACCTGCCCAGCACATGGGGGCGGACCGCCTGCTCGGCGTAGTCACCCGCGAGCCAGCGGCCGTTCGCCTTGCCCTGGTGGATGCTGAACTGATTGAGCCAGAACCAGACCAGCTGCTCGCGCAGCTGTGCAGGCGAATACATGGCACGCAGCAGCTCGCGCTTCTGCGTTTCATTGAGCAGCGAGTTGGCGTGATCGTTGAGGGCCTTGCGCGCGGCTTCGCGCTCTTCGCCGTCAGGCATGTTGCCGATGCGCTTCTGCTCCGTCGCCGCGTCCGTCAGCAGCGTGGCGCCATCGCGATGGGAGATCTCGAGCGCATCGATCTGCTGCTGCACGGCGGGTGGCAACTGCCCGCTTCCGTCCAACAGCTCGCGTATGAAACCGCGCTGGCCTTCGCGGCGATAGTCGGCCACGGTCGAAGTGGTCGGCCCGTAGGTGACACGGGACAGAAAGTCGAAATCGACGCCACGCAAGGCTGCCGGAGCAGCTTGGGCTGGCGCAAACACCCCGCTCAGTTCCGTGACGGTGAGGACAAATGCCGTAAGGTCGCGGCGCCGCATTTGGTGATGCTTGCCCATAGACGCATAGACAGTCCGGATCTGTAAACGTGCCCACGCTGTAGGCCGGTCAGCTCAGCAATGCGGCTCGCCTGATACGTGAAGCGGCACCTTCGCGACGCAGACATTCCATATTGACCCCGCGCCACCTTCGAATGCC
>DATNCK010000411.1:0-2813 GCA_035571575.1 Steroidobacteraceae bacterium
GCGCCATGATTTCCACCCCCATGGGCATGGCGCTGACATCGATCTCGATCTCGCGATCGGCCAGCGAACCCTCGCGCAGCATCTTGCGGAAACGCTGCCGCGTGTCGCCGTCGCGGGGCTGCTGTGGCTCGTCGGTGGAGAAGCCCATGGCAGCGCGCGGTCGCGGCAGCAGCGCATCGAGCACGCGCTCTTCTGCGGCATCCACGGCACGCTCGCGCACGCGGGCCTTTTCCTCCTCGCGCGTCTCTTTCACGGCCGCCTCGGCCAGTTCCTTGATGATGGAATCCACCTCACGGCCCACGTAGCCCACTTCGGTGAACTTGGTGGCTTCCACCTTCACGAAGGGCGCCTTGGCGAGTTTGGCCAGCCGCCGCGCGATCTCGGTCTTGCCGCAGCCGGTGGGGCCGATCATCAGGATGTTCTTCGGCGTGATCTCGTGCCGCAGTGGTTCGTCGATCTGCATGCGGCGCCAGCGGTTGCGCAATGCGATCGCCACCGCGCGCTTGGCGGCCTGCTGGCCGACGATGTGCTTGTCGAGCTCGGACACGATTTCGCGTGGCGTCATTTCCTGTTTCTCCGGTGCACGCACGTGCAGATGTTCCACGGCGGCGCTCATGCCAGCTCCTCGATCGTGAGATTTCGATTCGTATAGATACAGATGTCGGCCGCGATGCCGAGGGACTTCTCTACGATTTCACGCGCTGACATGGCGCTGTTCTCGAACAGGGCGCGCGCAGCAGATTGCGCGAATGGGCCACCCGAGCCGATGGCGGCCAGCGGCTGCTCGGGCTCGATCACATCGCCATTGCCCGAGATCACGTACAGGTTGGCGGTATCGCCCACCAGCAGCAGCGCCTCGAGCCGGCGCAGGTAGCGATCCTGCCGCCAGTCCTTGGCCAGCTCGATGGCTGCCCGCGTCAGGTTGCCGAATTTCTGCAGCTTGCCTTCGAAGCGCTCGAACAGCGTGAAGGCATCGGCGGTGCCACCGGCGAAGCCGGCCAGCACCTTGTCGTCGTACAGGCGGCGCACCTTGCGGGCATTGCCCTTCATGACAGTGTTGCCCAGGGTGACCTGGCCATCGCCACCCAGGGAGAGTTTGCCGTCGCGGCGGACGGCGAGAATGGTCGTGCTATGCGGGTCGAATTTTTCGCTCATAAGGTGTTGGAGCTTTGGGGCTGGCGCAGGGAGTTCAAGACCCAGCGCACGGCCCCACGAATCAGCCCCCAGGGAGCTCGACCGGCAAGTTGGGCGGCCAGTCTGCCGACTGGTCGGCCGGATGGCTTGCCCTAACCGCCGCGGCGGGAGCGGCAGGCCAGGTCGATACCCTGGCCGATGGGCAGCAGCACGGCCTCCATATCGGGCTTGGCGCGCACCGCGGCCCGATAGACGATGCCATCGGGACGCGAGAATTCCGGGTACAGCATGTTGTCGGCCAGCACCACGCCATTGGCCGCGAGCTTGGGATGGAAGGCATCCAGGCACGGGATGTAGAGATCCTTCCACAGGTCCAGTAGCACGAAATCAATCGGGCCGGGCTGGTCTGCCAGCAGTTTCACGGCATCGCCAAGCCGCCATTCCACGTGGCCCGCGAGACCGGCCGCAGCAATGCGTTCGCTGGCGTGCTTCTGCTTGTCCGGGTGGATTTCGTAGCTGTACAGCTTGCCGCCGGTGCGGCGCGCGGCCTCGGCCAGATACAAAGTAGAAAAGCCGTAAGAGCTGCCCAACTCCACGATGATCTTTGCGTGGCGTCCCACAATGAGATCCACGCATAGCTCGGCCACTTCCTCGCCTACTGGCAGCAGCAACTGGTCGCGATGCTGCGCCATGTCGGTTTTCACGGTCAGTGAAGCCTGCAGCGCCTCTTCGGTTGCCAGGCGCTGGCGGTATTCGGCCAGAACACGTTCAAATCCAGGTGAGGCCTGCATCATGCTTGAAACTCCTTCAACGCCTGCGTCGCGCGCGCGGATGCGCGGCATCGTAGATATTCGCCAGGTGCTGGAAATCCAGATGCGTGTACACCTGCGTGGTGCTGATGTCAGCGTGGCCCAGCATTTCCTGCACGCCCCGCAGATCCTGGCTCGACTCGAGCAGGTGCGTGGCAAAGGAGTGCCGGAACAGATGCGGATGCAGCCGCACCGGCACGCCCTGGCGCTTCGCGATCTCTGCCAGTCGCAGCTGGATGGCGCGCGCACCGAGCCGTTTCCCGTTGCGACCGACAAAGACAGCGTTTTCGCCGGTGTTCGCCAGCGCAGTGCGCTCCTTCAGCCAGCGCCGCAGCGATGTGATGGCCTTGCTGCCGACAGGAACGATGCGGGTCTTGCGCCCCTTGCCGGTGACGCGCACCGTGCGGTCCGCCAGATCGAGCGCCTCTAGATCGAGGCTGACCAGCTCAGCCAGCCGCAGTCCCGAGGAATACAGCAATTCCATGATGCACTGGTCGCGGCTGGGCAGCGTGCCTTCGACAGGCTGCTCCAGCAGCTGGGTCATCCGGTCTGCGTCAAGTGCCCGCGGCAATCGCTTGGGTAACTTGGGTGCACGCACATCCACCGCGGGGTTGTGCGCGCAAATGGTCTCGCGCTGCAGAAAATGGAAGAACGAACGCACCGCTGACAGCCGGCGCTGGATGCTGCGCGGACCCAGTCCGCCTGCATGCGAGCGTGCACTGAAGGCGCGTACATGGCCGTGATCGAGCTGCGCCCATTGATCAATGCCCTGCGCGTCGCACCAGCGGCTCAATGACTTCAGGTCGCGCTCGTAGGCCAGCGCGGTATTGCCGGAGAGTCGTCGCTCCTGCGCCAGATGCGCCAGGAAAC
>DATNCK010000412.1:0-9963 GCA_035571575.1 Steroidobacteraceae bacterium
CACCGCTTCCTGCAGCCGCTGCAGGTAACGCTGCGCGTTGACAGGCAGTTCTGCGTAATCGGTGAGTCCGATGGTGGACTCCTTCCACCCCGGCAACTCCTCGTACACCGGCTCGATCTGCCCGTAGCCTTCCACGAACAATGGCGGCTCGGCCTGCACCTTTCCCTGCACGCGATAACCCGTGCAGATGCGGATGGCCGGCAACCCGTCGAGTACATCAAGCTTGGTAACGCACAGCCCCGACACGCTGGAATGGATGACGGAGCGACGCAGCGCCACTGCATCGAACCAGCCGCAGCGACGCGCGCGACCCGTCACCGATCCGAATTCATGGCCTACCCGCGACAGGTGCTCACCGGTGGCGTCGAACAACTCGGTGGGAAAGGGTCCCGCGCCCACGCGGGTGGCATAGGCCTTCACGATGCCCAGCACATGATCGAAGTAGCGCGGGCCGAGGCCAGTGCCCGTGGACGCCCCGCCTGCCGTGGTATTGGAGGAGGTGACGTAGGGATAAGTGCCGTGGTCGATGTCGAGCATCGCGCCCTGCGCGCCCTCGAACAGCACATTGGCATTCTGCTCACGCAGCGTGGCCAGCTCCTGCGTCACATCCACCACCAGCGGCTTGATGCGTTCGCCCTGCGCCAGCAGCGTCTCGCACATGCCGGCAGCATCCAGCGGCGGCAGCTCGAAGTAACGCGTGAGTACGAAATTATGGAAGTCGAGTATGTCGGCGAGCCGCTCCGAGAAGTGCGATGGATTGAACAGGTCGGCAACGCGCAGCGCGTGGCGCGCCACCTTGTCCTCATACGCGGGACCAATGCCGCGACCCGTAGTGCCGATGGCATTGACGCCACGTGCCGTCTCGCGCGCCTTGTCGAGCGCGACATGCGAGGGCAGGATCAGCGGGCAGCTCGGCGAAATGCGCAGCCGCTCGAATACGGGTACGCCGCGGTCGATCAGCGTCTGGCTCTCCTTGAGCAGGGCCTCCAGCGATACCACCACTCCGTTGCCGATATAGCAGCGTGAGCCTTCGCGCAGAATGCCGGAGGGAATCAGCGACAGGATGGTCTTCTGCCCGCCGATCACCAGCGTGTGGCCGGCGTTGTGGCCGCCCTGGAAGCGCGCCACCGCGGAGGCACGTTCGGTGAGCAGGTCGACGACCTTGCCCTTGCCCTCATCGCCCCACTGCGTACCGATCACTACGACAAAACGACCCATTTCTCGACTCTCTACGATCTGACCACGAATAACACCACCAGCCCGGCCAGTACGCTGATGAATCCGGCGATGCGCAGTTCGCGCTCGCCCATTTTCGACAACTGCTCGAACACCCGGCGCGTGCCCGAAGGATTCGCAAACGGCAGCAGGCCTTCCAGCACCAGCAGGATCCCCACCGCGGCCAGCAGATCTGCCCAGGCGAAGCTCACTGCCGCACCAGGCAAAAATCCGCTCAGCGCCGACCGGGCGAATTCAGGTATTTGAAGAATTCCCCTTCGGGAGAGACCACCCAGACGTCGCCATCACGCGCCATCGAATTGCGGTACGCCTGCAGGCTGCGATAGAACGCATAGAACTCGGGCGACTTGCCATAGGCCTGCGCGTAGACGCGCGCCGCCAGACCATCACCCTCGCCCCGCAAACGCTCGGCATCACGCCTGGCGTTGGCCAGGGTTTCAGTGACGCGCCGGTCGGCCTCGGCCTTGATGCGTTCGCGTTCGGAAGAGCCCTCGGCGCGCAGCTGGTTGGCACGCGCGCGGAAGCTCTCCTGCATGCGCTGGTACACCGAACCGCTGACCTCGTCCGGCAGATCGATGCGCTGCACGCGCACGTCGATGAGCTCGACGCCCAGGCCCTTGGCGGCCTCACTGGCACGGCTGAACATGTCGCCGGTGAATACGGTGCGCTCGGTGATGACAATTTCCTGCAGCGTGCGGCGCGCCACCACGCCCTTGATGCCGTCCTTGACGTTCTCGCCCAGTCGCGACGAGGCATCGTCCGAGTTGCCAGCAGTGGCACGGTAGTACTGCGCGGGGTCGAGCACACGCCACTTCACGTAGAAATCGACAATCAGCGCCTTGTTCTCGCTGGTCAGGAAGGTCTCACCCTCGTAGCGCTGCGTGACGATGCGGCGCTCGAAGCGGCGCACATTGTCGATCCACAACGGCCACTTCAGGTGCAGACCGGGACTGTAATTCGCGCCCTCGATCTTGCCGAACTGCATGCGGATCGCGGTCTCGGATTCGCGCACCTGGAACAGCGACTGCCATACCAGTATCACGCCGATGAGCACGAGCAGGAATATGCCGGAGGACCGCGACATCATCGGACTCCTCTGGTACGACCATCCACCGTCACGGTGGGCAGCTCTTCGGTGGCCGGCGGCGCACTGGTCGGCGCGTTGCGCGCGGCATTGCGCTCCAGCAACTTGTCCAGCGGCAGGTAGATCATGTTGCCGTTGCCGGTCTTGGTGTCGAGGACGATCTTCTTCGACTGCTGCATGATCTCTTCGATGGTCTCGATGTACATGCGCTGCCGCGTCACTTCGGGCGCCTGCGCGTAGATCGAGTACACGCTGTTGAATCGCGCCACATCGCCCTCGGCCTGCGCCAGCACCTGGGCCTTGTAGGCCTCGGCATTCAGGATCAGACGCTGCGCGTCGCCTTCAGCCTTGGGCACTCTGTCGTTGGTGTAGGCCAGGGCTTCCTTGCTGAAACGCTCGCGGTCCTCGATGGCCTTGTTGGCGTCGCGCTGCGCGGCGACCACGGCGTCGGGCACCTGCACGTCGGTGAGGTTCACGCTGACGATGCGCAGGCCGGCGTTGTAGCCATCGAGCGTGCGCTGGATGCGTTCCTTGGTGCTGTCGGTGATGCGCTGGCGTGCCGCGCCCAGCACATCGTCGAGACTGGCCTGGCCCACCACTTCACGGATGGCGCTCTCGCTCACTTCGCGCAGCGTGCCTTCGACATCGCGCACCTGGAACAGAACCTTCACCGGATCGGCGTTCAGGTACTGGATGGCGATGCGGATCTCCACCAGGTTCACGTCCGCGGTCAGCACCCGCGACTTGTATTCGACGCTGTTGACCTGGGAGACATTGACCTTGGTGACGGTCTCGATGGGCCAGGGAAACGCCCAGCCCCAGCCTTCATTGCGGACTTCGGTGAAACGCCCGAAGCGCTGCACCACGCCTTTCTCCGAGGCGTTGACCTGAAACATTCCGGAAGCCAGCCACAGCAGGGCCAGCACGCCAGCCAGCAGCAGCCCGAAGCTCGCGGCCGACGCGCCGCCATCGGTGCCTCCGCCACCCGCACCATCGCCCGCGCCGCCGCCCGACAGACGGGCCTGCAGCCGCTGCAACCAATTGCTGAAGGATTCGCCGCCGGATTTTCCGGCCGGGCGCTTCTTGCCCCAGGGCGACTCGCCCCGGTTTCCGGGTTCATTCCAGGCCATCTTGGCTTTCGGCACCTTTCGGTTACCGCCACCCGGATTGGCGGCGGTGCGTTTTGCGGGGAGATTCTAGGGTATCGCCGCCAACGGGAACAAGTTTTGCCCCCGGCATGCGGCCGATGGCCTCCAGTTCGGCATCCGGCAAATCGACAGTCAGATCAAAGCTTTCCGCGCTGGACTGCTCATCGAGCACCACGCCTGCTGCATACAGTCTGGCCCGCGCCGCCCCTTCGGTAAGCGGCAGCTGCACACGCATCCGGTGCACCGCGCAGGACAACCGTTCGGCCACCGCGCGGCCCAGCAGATCGAGCCCGAGGCCCCGTGCGGCACTGATCCAGATCGCCTCGATCTCGCCATTCTCGCCGCGATCCACATGCGGCTCGACCTCGAGCCGGTCGATCTTGTTGAACACGCGGATGCTGGGGATTTCACCCGCACCGATCTGCGTGAGCACCCGATCGACCTCTTCCATATGCTCGGCGCGACGCGGATCGCTGGCATCGATGACATGCAGCAGCAGATTGGCTTCGCGCGCTTCGGTGAGCGTGGATTCAAACGCCGCGACCAGATCGTGCGGCAGATCGCGGATGAACCCCACCGTGTCGGCCGCGACCACGGTGGTGCCACCGGGCAGCTGCAGGCGCCGCACCGTGGGATCGAGCGTGGCGAAGAGCTGGTCGGCCACATAGGCATTCTCGCCCGTGAGGCTGCGGAACAAGGTGGACTTGCCGGCGTTGGTGTAACCCACCAGCGCAATCGAAGGGATGGGAATCGCCACTCGCGCACCGCGGCCGGTTTCCCGCTGCAGCTTGATCTTTTCCAGTCGCTCAGTGAGCACGCGCACGCGTTTGCCGAGCAGCCGGCGATCGGTTTCCAGCTGCGTTTCACCAGGGCCGCGCAGTCCGATGCTGCCACCGCGTTGCCGCTCAAGGTGGGTCCAGCCCCGCACCAGGCGACTGGCGATGTGTTTCAACTGCGCGAGTTCGACCTCGAGCTTGCCTTCATGACTCTTCGCGCGCTGCGCGAAGATATCGAGGATCAGGCCGCTGCGATCGAGCACGCGCTTGCCGGTGAGCTTCTCCAGATTGCGTTCCTGGCTGGGCGACAGCGGGTGGTCGATGAGAATCACATCTGCGTTCTGCGCCAGCGCCTCGAGGCGGATTTCATCCGCCTTGCCGCTGCCGACGAAGTAGCGCGGATCGGGCCGTTCGCGCCGACCTGTGATCGTGGCCACCGGAATCGCGCCGGCCGAAGTCGCCAGCTGCGTGAATTCGCTCAGGTCTTCGGGATCCAGAGGCGCGCCCAGTCCCAGGCGCACCAGTACTGCCCGTTCGCCGCTGCGCGGACGTTCAAACATCAGGCAGCGGGACTCTCCGCTTCTTCTTCTTCGGAACCTGGCACACGCACATTGCGCGCCGGCACCACAGTAGAAATGGCGTGTTTGTACACCATCTGATTGACGCTGTTCTTCAGCAGCACGACGAACTGATCGAACGAATCGATAGTGCCCTGCAGTTTGATGCCGTTGACGAGATAGATGGAGACCGGCACGCGCTCCTTGCGTAATGCGTTCAGGAAAGGATCCTGCAACGACTGGGTCTTGGCCACGACGTTCTCCTTATTTTGTTGCGTCGCATCTTATCATGGGGACTACATGCCTTCGATCAAGGCCCGGGGCAATTGTTCCATGGTTGGTAAGTCAAAAGGGTCGGCTTTCAACAATTTGGCGTCGGCAGGAAAAAAAGAGGCAGAGCGCAACCAGGTCAATTGACGCTTCGCCAGCTGCCGGGTGGCGAACAGCGCTTTTTGCGCGGATTCCTGCAGGGTTTCTCGCCGCAGGCAAAACCCGAGCATCTGTCGATAGCCCACCAGACGTAATGCCGGACTGCGCTCGTCCAGTGTGCCGCGCGCAAGCAAATTACTGACTTCCTCAGTAAATCCCGCTTTCAACATCGCATCCAGACGCTGCGCGATGCGCTCATGCAATTGCTCCCTTCGCTGCGGCTCCAGCACACAAAGTGTCCAGTCGCCAAATAACGACAGCGTAGACGCTGATTCCCAATGTTGTTCGAGCGTGCGGCCGGAAAGGGCTAGTACTTCCAGCGCACGCTGGATGCGCTGCGCATCGTTGGGATGAATCCTCGCAGCAGACTTCGGATCGCCGACCGCGAGCTGGGCATGCAATGCCGGCCATCCCTCGCGCGCCGCGCGCACGTCGATCGCCGCGCGGACCGCCTCGTCTGCAACAGGCAGCGCGGCGATTCCCTGGAACAGCGCGCGAAAGTACAACATGGTGCCGCCCACCAGCACGGGAAGCGCACCGCGTCCACGGATCGCTTCCACCAGGCTCAGGCAATCCCTGCGGAATTCACCGGCGGAATAATTCTGCTCCGGATCGCGGATGTCGATCAGATGATGCGGCACACGCGCCCTCTCTGCTGCCGAAGGCTTGGCCGTGCCGATATCCATGCCGCGATAGACCTGCGCAGAATCCACGCTGATCAGTTCGACGGGCATGCGCTCAGCCAGGCGCAGCGCCAGCTCGCTCTTGCCGCAGGCGGTCGGACCCAGAATGGCAATGGCGCGCACGCCGGTCACGGCATCAGCCACGCATTACCTGCCGCGCAGGAACAGGTGATCCAGTTCCGACAACGCCACACGCGTGAAGGTGGGTCGGCCGTGATTGCATTGACTGGCGCGTTCGGTTTCTTCCATCTGCCGCAACAGTGCATCCATTTCGGGCAGGCTGAGCCGGCGACCGGCATGCACGGCACCGCGACATGCCAGCGTGGCCAGCAGCCGGTGCTCCGCGCCCTCCACATGATGCGTGCCTTCGTCATCGGCCACGCCCAGCGCGGCATCACGCACCAGCTGCGCCACATCCACGCGCGCCAGCAGCGCCGGCACGCTGCGCACGGCGATGCGATCCGGCGCGATCTGCATCAGATCGAACCCGCAGCGCGACCACTCCTGCTGTTCCTCCAGCACGCGCTCGATCACATTCGCAGGCAAGTCGACCGTCACCGGCTCGAGCAGTTGCTGCGCATCCGCATGCCGACCTGCGTGGTCCGCCTTCATCTTCTCGTAGAGCACGCGCTCGTGGCCGGCATGCATGTCGACCAGCACCAGTCCCTGCGCGTCCTGCGCGAGGATGTAGATGCCATGCAGCTGGGCGATGGCGGTGCCCAGGGGCCGTGAATCCGTCGCGCGGCCGACTGAATCCGCCGTGGCGCCGTTCGACAGCGCATCGCCAGATGTGATGTCGCCCACCGTGGAATTGCGGATGGCATCGCGCACTGCCCAGGCGCCGAGCGGCACGGGAGTCCGCCCGAACGCGGCTCCACTGGAACCCGCGTGCGTCGCGAACTCGAACTGCGCTGGACGCGCATCATTTGCCAGACTGCCTGCCACAGCGCTGTGCTGCACACCGGGGCGAGTGACCGCCAGCGATCGCTCGATGCCACGATGAATGAAGTCGTGCACGCCACGTGATTCACGGAAGCGCAGTTCCTGCTTGGCCGGGTGCGCATTCACATCCACTTCGCGCGGATCGAGCGTCAGCGACAGCACATAGGCCGGGTGACGTCCGCCATACAGCACATCCCGATAGCCAAGCTTCACCGCATTCATCAGCAGCCGGTCGCGTACGGCCCGCCCGTTCACGAACCAATGCGCGAGGTCTGGTTGTGCGCGCGAAAATGTAGGCAGGCTGATCCAGCCGCTGAGCTGCAGTGCCCCGGCGGCGATGTTCACGGGCATGCAGCCGGCTGCGAAGTCCTCGCCCATCACCTGCGCCAGGCGCTGCTGGCGATCGCTGTCGCTCTGCGCCGCGGGCACACGCAGCAGTTCGCGGCCGTTGTGCAGGTAGCGCACGGCCACATCGAAATGCGACAGCGCCAGCCGCTCCACCATGCGCTGCACGTGCATGGCCTCGGTGGCCTCGCTGCGCAGGAAGCGCCGCCGGGCCGGCACATTGAAGAACAGGTCACGCACTTCGATTACGGTGCCTTCGGCCAGCGCCGCCGGCCGCACCTCACCCAACTGGCCGTTTTCCGCGAGGATTTCATTTGCCTGCGCAGCCGCGCGCTGCCGCGAGGTCAGCCGCAGTCGCGCCACGGCGGCGATCGAGGGCAGCGCTTCCCCCCGAAAGCCCAGCGACTGCACCGCAGCCAGGTCATCGAGTGTGGCGATCTTGCTGGTGGCGTGGCGCGTCAACGCCAGCGGCAGTTCTTCCGCTGCGATACCGCTGCCGTTGTCGCGGACACGGATCAGGCTGGCGCCCCCGCCTTCGATCTCGATGTCGATGCGTGTGGCGCCGGCGTCGATGGCGTTCTCGACCAGCTCCTTGATGACGGATGCGGGCCGCTCCACCACCTCGCCGGCGGCGATCTGGTCGATGAGGTGCGAGGGAAGAATGCGGATCGGCATACGAGGCGGATATTAACGCCTCGCGAGCGCATCCCAGGCGGGAATCAGGGTGCGGAGCCCGCCATGATGGGCGCGACGCCGCGCCGCGTCTCACGCTGTCGTGCGTACAGGCTGCCGTCCGGCGGACTGCTGCGGAAATATTCACGCACGCCGTTGAAGATCGCTTCGGCAATCGCCTGCTGGTGAGTCTGTGTGCGCAGCTTGCGCTCCTCGGCAGGATTGGAGATGTAGGCGGTCTCCACCAGCATCGAAGGAATGTCCGGGGACTTCAGCACCACGAAGGCGGCCTGCTGCACATCGGTCTTGCGGATGGTGCCCACACGGTCGAGCTGGCCGAGCACGCGTTCGGCGGCGACCATACTCGAGCCGATGCTGGCCGTCTGCGATACATCCATCAGCACCGAGGCCAGCGCGTCGTTCTTGTCACCGAGCGAAACGCCGCCTTTCAGGTCGGCGGCGTTCTCAGTTTCGGCCAGCCAGCGGGCAGCCTCGTTCGTGGCGCCCTTGTCGGACAGCACATAGACCGATGAGCCCGAAACCTCACGGTTGCGGATCGAGTCGGCATGAATCGACACGAAGATGTCGGCGCGCGCCTTGCGCGCCAGATTGATGCGATCGCGCAGCGGAATAAAGCGATCCTCATCACGGGTGAGAAAGGCCTTCATTCCGGGTTCGGCATCCACACGACGCGCCAGTGCGCGCGCAATGGCCAGCACCACGTCTTTTTCACGTGTGCCATTGCCGCCACTGGCGCCCGGGTCCTGACCACCATGGCCGGCATCGATGGCCACGATGACATCGCGACCTTCATCGGCTGGTGCGTGGGCTGCGCGCACAGCAACTGGTGCAGCGGGGGCAGTACTGACTGCGACAGAGGGTGCGCCCAGGTCGATCACGACCTGCGTGCCGACGGTACGCACCGTGGGCGCCAGGGCGCGGGAGAGTTCGAGCACCAGCCGCAGCGTCGTGCGGTCCTGCATGCCGGAGCGCAGTGATTTCACCGGTCCAGCTGCCTTCGGCAGACGGGTGCCGCTGGCGAGCCTGGTCGCGGGCAGATCGATCACTAGCCGATCTGGTTCGGCCAGGGAGAACACCTTGGGTGTGGCCGCGGCCGACAGAGTCAGGGTGAGTTGCGCGGAATCGCCAGTGGATGCGAGCTGCGCCTGGCGTACCGTCGTGGCGGCCTGCACCAGCTGCGCGGTTGCCAGCAGAGTGCCTGTGGCGATCAGCTGACGCATCAGAATCCGGAACATGGCCAGTAATCTATGGCGCGGCCAGGTATTTTTCAATGAAAATTATGCAGATAGGCCGTTTTCATCATCTGCTGTCTGCGCAGAGATTCGAGAGCCAGAGGCGACCTGCTGCAGTTTCTGCGACGCAGCCTATTCTGCGGCCCTTCGGCATCACGTCGATCGACACATGGACGTCGGCAGGGGGCAAGCCCGCACCTGCCGATTTCTCGGGCCATTCAATCAGCCACAGCACACTGCCGGCCAGATGATCCGCCAGGCCCAGCCCCTGGATTTCCTGTGGCGAGCGCAGCCTATACAGGTCGATATGCACCACGCGGCCACGCGGCGTGAGGTATTCGGACAGCAGGCCGTAGGTGGGACTGCGAACCGGGCCGTTCTCGCCCATTTCGCGCAGCATGCCGCGGGCAAAGCAGGTCTTGCCGCTGCCCAGCTCGCCCTGCAGATACAGCACCAGCGGCGTCTTGGCGCTGGGCACGCCGCGCGCGGCCTTGCGCGCCAGCGCCTCGGTGGCGGCTTCATCGGGCAGCAAGAAATCGGCGCTCATGGCAGCTGCGCCAGCACGGCCCGCAGCTCGCGCGCCACATCCAGTGCCAGCACTCCACGCAGGCCATTGCGTGCACAGCGATCACCCGCCACGGCATGCGCATAGACGGCCGCTGCGGCAGCGGTAAAAGGATCGCCGCCCTGCGCGAGCAGACCCGCTACGGTGCCGGTGAGCACATCGCCCATGCCGGGCACCGCCATGCCTGGATTGCCCTTCTCGCAAAGGCGCGGCGTGCGGCCCGCCCGACCGATCAGTGTCGCGGCGCCCTTGAGTACGATGGTGCCGCCCCGG
>DATNCK010000413.1:0-6149 GCA_035571575.1 Steroidobacteraceae bacterium
CCAGATCAGGAGGCGTGCGCGCGGCGGTGCCGTGACGCGTCAACTTCAGTGTCGGCACCGGACGTTGACCTGAACTCATGCCGCAGCGTCGGCGCGCGCGTGTGCCGATTGCAGAGATTCGCGAGCCGGTGAGCGTGTGGCGTATACGCCGAGTTCATGACGCGAGGCCATCAAAGCCGCCAGCGGCGCCAGTCCTGGATCCAGCCATTCCAGTCCGAGGCCCTTGCTGTCGGTGCGCACTACGCAGGCTTCGAGCCACGCACCCGAAGCAGTCAGAGGTCGCACCCACAGGCGTGTCAGAACTGGCAGCTTCGTGCGCGTCTCAATGAACGCGCCGCTGAGGCTGGCATTCTTCACCGCGCCCATCATCGAAATTCCGTCGCTGGTCTTGATTTCCGCAGGCGCATTCAACGCCACGCGTGTTCCCCAACGATGTTCCATGCTTTCGATGTTGACGCTCATAGCGGTGCCTTTAGCCGTGCGGATTTGATTCATGATCCGATCGGCCGGGATTTGGCGCTGTCGGCGTACTGCGGCGGTTTTTGTAGGAATTGAAGCGACTGTTGAAGTCGCAAACTAGTCAGCGATCCATGCGTTCCGCTGCCACGGCATCCAATGAGCCGTCTTCTGCAACGCACAATGCGATCTGCATGGGCTGACAGCAGACTTGGCAGTCTTCAATGTAGGACTGCGAGCCCGCGGAGAGATCCAGCTTCACAGTCAATACCTCGCCACAGTACGGGCAGGTAATGTCAGCGAAGGGCTCGACGCCATCGGTGCCCTCCCCTGGCTCGATAACGGGCTCGAGGCCGTAGAGCAGATCGATGTCGGTGGCCTTCGTTGCCATGCGACTACCGCGTCGGGAGTTTCCAACCCGGTCGCACGAAGTGGCAGGTGTACCCGTTGGGAATGCGCTCCAGGTAGTCCTGGTGTTCCGGCTCCGCTTCCCAGAAGTCACCCACCGGAGCCAGTTCGGTCACCACCTTGCCCGGCCACAGGCCCGAAGCATTCACATCGTCGATGGTGTCTTCGGCGGTGTGCTTTTGCTCTTCGCTGGTGTAGTAGATCGCAGAGCGGTAACTGGTACCCATGTCGTTGCCCTGGCGATTCTTCGTGGTGGGATCGTGCACCTGGAAAAAGAATTCCAGCAACGAACGGAAGCTGAGCTTGTCGGGATCGAAAATGATCTCGATGGCTTCAGCATGTGTGCCGTGATTGCGGTAGGTGGCGTTCTTCACGTCTCCGCCGGAATAACCCACGCGCGTCGAGATGACGCCGGGACGCTTGCGGATCAGATCCTGCATGCCCCAGAAGCAGCCGCCTGCCAGTACTGCGCGTTCGGTTTTCATGCGCCCATCATAAGGCCGGGCGTCGCAGCAGTGACAGCAGCGGCGCCGTGCCGCGCCGCCGCTGCCCTGGGGCGCGGGCGAACGGGCCCTTGCCCTGCTGCCACGCAGTGAGCACCACGGGGTTGATGTAGGACTTGCGGCACACGGTTGGCGTATTGCGCAACTGCGCGGCGACTTCGCAGATCACCTTCTTCAATTCCCGCCGACAGGCAGCCTCGGTGCAGGGCTGCGGCCGCGGCACCGACAACAACAGCTCGTAGGCACGCAGCGTGGCATGCCAGGTACGGAAGTCCTTGGCTGAGAAGTCGCCGCCAAGGTGTCGGTGCAGATAGTCGTTGATCTGTGTGGAGTCGATGGAGTGAGAGGCGCCCTCATCGTCGAGGTATTGAAAGAGATGCTGGCCAGGCAGGTGCTGACACTTTCGGACCAGCGCCGCGAGGCGCGCATCTTCGATAGGCACATCATGCAGTGTGCCGCTCTTGCCAGGAAAGCGCAGCATGGCCGCGCCATTGCGCTTGAATCGCGCGTGACGGTCGAGCAGCGTCGACAGACCGAAGCTGCCGTTGCTGCGCGCATATTCCTTATTACCCACACGCACCTGGGTGGCATCCATGATGCTCAGTACCAGCGCGAGCACCTTGTCTCGCGGCAGTCCGGGTCTGGCGAGGTCTGCGCGCAGCGTGCGTCGCAGGCGCGGCAGTGAGCGTCCGAATTCGTGCATGCGCGCGTGCTTGGCTTCGTCTTTCGAAGTTCGCCACAGCGCGTGATAGCGGTATTGCTTGCGGCCCCGCGCATCGCGACCCGTGGCCTGCAAGTGTCCACGCGGGTACGGGCTGATCCATACGTCTTCATAGGCCGGCGGAATCGCGAGCTGCCGGATGCGCGCCAGCGTCGCCGGGTCGCGTATGGGGCGACCCCGGGCACTCTCGTATGTGAATGAGACTTTATCGCCGCGCTTGAGGCGGATGCGGTGGATGCCCGGCGCGCTGTCGGTCACATACCGCAGCGCGTGATTGTCTCCGGGCACCAACCGTTGAGCTCAGTCTAGTGCCGCTTGTATCGAGCGGCTCAGCGAGCGTGCCGATCGATGTCGCGATCGCGGGTAGTACGCGCGTCGCGGCTGGACCGCACATCCGACTTGGCGCTCTTGGCCGTACGCTTCACGCTTTCCTTGGCGTTGCCGTAGGCCTTCTGTGCCTTGCCCACCATCTCGCGCGCGGCGCCCTTCGCTTCCTGGGTGCCATTGCGCGTGGCGCGACCCACATTCTTCTGAACCTTGCCCACCGCTTCGGTGGCTGCGCCCTTTACCTGCTGCTTGTTCATGTCGACCCCGTTTTGTGCAAATTCCACCGCCATGGTGGTGTGGGCACATTGGGAACTCGCAGCAAATGCGGGGGAAGACGGCGCGCGCCGTAAAGCGTTGTGGTCCCGATCCTACTTGTTGGCAGCTAGCACTTCAGTAGTGCGGCGGCTTCTCTTCTTCGGCGGTGTAAACGGAGGGCGCGGATTGCGCGGCGTCCTGCCGCTGCAGCAGAGCCGCGAGCTGCATGCGCAGGGTTTCCAGCTCGCCCTGCTGTTTCACCAGCTCATCGCTGAGTTGCGTATTCGCCTGCTCGAGGTAGGCGATACGGACTTCGATCTGTTCGAGACGGTCGGTCATGGGTTGAATCTTACGTCCTGCCAGGCTTGCCCGCCGCGCAGGGTCGAAATGTGTTGTTTCCAATATAGTAGAACTTACTTCTACTATCGTAGACAGGTCGTTTTCGCAAAGACCCGCCCAGTCGGCTGCTACCCGGTCCGCTGCTACCAGGTCCTGCCTGGATTTCACGCGCAGGCGAACTGACTTAATTCCCGCGGCGCGCAGAGGTGTGAAGTCCATCACGATTGCTGACCGCTTTTCCAACAGCGCATGCATTCAATTCACACAAAGGCTGTGTAAGGTTCTTCCTGTGCTCACGCGCTCGTCACCAAGGAGGGACTGCTCATGAACGACATCGCTGAAGCCCATCTGCTGTTTCTCGTCGGCGCATTTGCCGCCTTGACCGTGATCGCTGCCATCTCCGCTTCGCTGGAGCTTTTTCCGCGTCGGCGTACTGCCGCCTGAAAAGCCTCGGCTGAAACCGATCTAAGCCTCTGGCCTGAAGTCGCGCGACGCCGCGCCAGGGCGGCCGTTCGCCTGCGGTAGGATACGGCCATGGAGGCCGTTCACCTGTTCGAGCTGGTCATCGCGATGCTGTTCGCGGTGATTGCGCTGCATTGGCTGGCGCTTCGGTTGCATCTGCCACCGGCTGTGGCGCTCATCGCCGGCGGCGCTGCTCTTGCTTTCTTGCCCGCACTGCCGGGCATCTCCCTCGACCCTGAACTGGTGCTGGTGATCTTCCTGCCACCGCTGCTGATGGATGGCGCCTGGTTCATCCCGCTGCGGCATCTGCACCGGCATCTCATCGGCATCCTGTCGCTGGCCATCGGAGCGGTGGTGTTCACCACACTGGTGGTGGCGTTGGCGGCGCACTGGATATTGCCCGCGCTGCCGTGGGGAGCCTGTGCTGCGCTGGGTGCCATCGTTTCGCCGCCCGATGCGGTATCCGCGCGCGCCATCCTGCAACGCGTGCGCCTGCCGCAGCGGCTTTCCATCCTGCTCGAAGGCGAAAGCCTGCTCAATGACGCCACCGGCCTGGTGCTGTTCCGCTTCGCCATTGCTGCCACCGTCACCGGCGCCTTCGATGTGGCGGACGCCTTCGGCACCTTTGCGTTGCTGGCGCTGGGCGGCGCTGCCATCGGCGGCGCGTGCGCGGCCGTGTGGGTGTTCGTCGCGAAGCGGCTGCAGGACGAATACCTGGTCATCGCCACGTCGGTATTGATCTGCTGGGCTACCTACATCGCGGCCGAATACGTTCACGTCTCGGGCGTCATCGCCACCGTGGTATGCGGCCTCATCTGCGGCTGGTATCAGCACCGTGTGTTCTCTGCCGCAATAAGGCTGCGCGGCTACTCGTTCTGGAAGGTGATGATCTTCCTGCTCGAGGCCAGTGTGTTCCTGCTGATCGGCTCCTCGCTGCGCGAGGTCATCGGCCGTGTCGGTGGCTTCGCCGTGGTGTTCGAACAGATGGCCGTGCCCATCCTGTGGATCGTGCTGGCGATGACGCTGGCGCGCTTCGCGTGGATATTTGCCTGCGATGGGATCACCGTGCTGGTGCGCAAATCCGGTTTCCGGCGATTCGAGACCATGGGCTGGCGCGCTTCCACGGTGCTCTCCTGGGCCGGCATGCGCGGCGTGGTCACGCTGGCGGTGGCACTGTCCGTGCCGGCACGCCTGCCCGGTCGCGATTTTCTGCTGATCACGGCATTCGCCGTGATCCTCATTACTGTGCTCGTGCAGGGCATGACGCTGGGCTTCGCCATCCAGTGGCTGCGGCCGCCTGATGAAGGCTCACGCAAGGCGCCGCTGACCATGTCGCAGGCCGAAGTGCAGATGGCCAAGGCGCAGGTGGTGGTGGTCGAGAAGCTGGCCTATGACGGCGACGGCAAGCTCGTGCATCCACAGCTGCTGCAGCGCTATCAGACGCGCGCCAAGGTCACCGAGAACTACGCCGGCAACGAACAGCAGATGCAGCCGCGGCTGCAGGCCCATTTCGACGTGGTGCTCGAGGCCGTGGCGGCGGCACGCAAGGAGCTGCTGCGGCTGCACGAAGCGGGAGAAATCGACGACAGCGTGCTGCACGAGCTGGAGCGGGATCTGGATCTGGAAGAGCTGGGCGCGATATCGGCGAAGGCGACCTGAAAAGTCACCAGTACTTGTATTCCATCTTGTCGCAGGCGAATTCACGTTTCAGCATGGCGCGCACGAAAGTAATCGCCTTTGCTCCGTCAAAGCTTGAGCCCGGAAATGGTTCTATCGCGCTTTTGACGACGGTCTCGATCGGCATGGTTGGTGGTATGCAGACCTGGCCCACCCTCATCAGGTCACTCGCCGTACTCGACAAATAGGCGAAGTACGTCTGGCGAGCCTTCGAACCTTGCGCGGCCGTTGCCGGGCCGCGCAGATCTGCCACGGTGGCGAATGTGTTTTCGGGCGCCGGCACGGTGCCAACTGGCGCAGTCCATTGCGTCTTGGCCAATGGAGGAAGACGGCGCGTCCACTCGTCCGCCTGGTGAACCGCTTCGGCTTGCTGCGCGAGGCTCAATTCCATATTCACGAACTTCCGGTTGGAAATTGCATCCTGCAGATCAGACGCGGCTTCGGGTTCTTCGCGCAAGCGGACAATGGCCAGATTCAGCCACACCAGTGCCTGCAGATAGTCCTTCTTGCGACCTTTGCCCAACGCGTACGCAGCGGCGAATTTTTCCATCGCATGCGGATGCCCCTGGGCCGCGGCACGCTCGAACCACCGCACGCCCTCCTCTTCGTTCCTTTGCCCTTTTCCATAGACCAGCAGAAAGCCAAGCCGGAACTGCGCATCCGCCAGGCCTTGCGTCGCGGCCTGGCGATACCAGTTTTCGGCTTGCGCAGGGTCGGGACCGACGCCCTGACCTTGCTCATAAAGCGTCCCCAGAAGATATTGCGCGCCGGCACTGCCGGCGCTGGCCGCGGACTTCCATTGCACTGCAGCCGCGCGGTAGTCCTTTCTCTGGTACGCGGAGAACCCGTCTTCCAAAGGACCGGCATCGACCTGTACGGCAAAAAGACAGGCCAGAGCCAGAAGTCTGGTAATTGCTGGCGTGAAATGGCTGCTCATCTCAACAGCTTATCTTGAATCTGCCCGGCGGGAGATGGGTGTCGGCCACACCGCAGCGCATTGA
>DATNCK010000414.1:0-11878 GCA_035571575.1 Steroidobacteraceae bacterium
TCCAGGCTTCCGCGGCACGATGCACCTGCCGCAGCACCAGGCCACCCATCTGCACCACGTGCAGGTGCAGGGAAGCGAGCTCGCCGTCGAAGGACCTGCTGGTGTGCCCTTCGATGGCCGGCGGCTCGTCATTCATCAGCCGAAGCGTCCGGTGATGTAGTCCTCGGTGAGCTTGTGGCGCGGATTGGTGAAGATGCGATCGGTCTCGCCCACTTCGATCAGGTCGCCAAGATGGAAATAGGCGGTGCGCTGCGAGACGCGCGCGGCCTGCTGCATCGAGTGAGTGACGATCACGATGGCGTAGCTGGCCCTGAGTTCGTCGATCAGATCCTCGATGCGGGCCGTGGCGATGGGATCCAGCGCCGAACAAGGCTCGTCCATCAGGATCACCTCCGGATTCACTGCGATGGTGCGCGCGATGCACAGTCGCTGCTGCTGGCCGCCGGAGAGGCTGGTGCCTGGATTGTTAAGTCGATCCTTCACCTCGTCCCACAAGCCCGCGCGCTGCAGGCTGGTGTGCACGATCTCATCGAGTTCCACACGATCAGCAACCAGGCCGTGAATGCGCGGCCCGTATGCGACGTTGTCGTAGATGGTCTTGGGAAAGGGATTGGGCTTCTGGAACACCATGCCGATGCGCGCGCGCAGCTGCACCACGTCCTGACGGCGATCATGGATATCCTGACCGTCGAGCACGATGGCACCCGTGACGCGCGCACCCTCGATGGTATCGTTCATGCGGTTGATGCAGCGCAGGAACGTGGACTTGCCGCATCCCGACGGACCGATCATCGCCAGCACCTGGTTGCGCGCGATGTCGATGTTCACGTCATGAATGGCGTGCTTGTCGCCATAGTAGACATTCACATTGCGGGAGCAGATCAGCGGTTCGTCCACGGTGACGCGACCGACGGTCTTGTTACCCTCCGGAACGGGCAGGGAAACTGCGGAAAGCTGCGGCGGCGCAGACGTCATTGAACCCCCTTACCAGCGACGCTCAAAACGCCTGCGCAGTATCACCGCGCCGGCGTTCATCACGATGAGAAATGCGAGCAGCACGATGATGGCAGCTGAAGTGCGCTCGAGAAAGGCCCGTTCCGGGCTGTCGGCCCAGAGATAGATCTGCACCGGCAAGGCGGTGGCCGGGTCGTTGATCCCCTTCGGGATGTCCACGATGAAAGCCACCATGCCGATCATCAGCAATGGCGCGGTTTCGCCCAGCGCGCGCGCCATGCCGATGATTGCCCCCGTGAGCATGCCCGGCATGGCCAGCGGCAGCACATGGTGCGCCACCATCTGCAACTTCGAGGCGCCTATGCCCAGCGCCGCTTCGCGGATCGACGGCGGCACGGACTTCAGCGCAGCGCGCGAGGCAATGATGATGGTCGGCAATGTGAGTAGCGTGAGCACCAGCCCACCCACCAACGGCGCGGATCGCGGCAGACCGAAGAAATTGAGGAACATGGCCAGTCCCAGCAGACCAAACACGATGGAGGGAACGGCCGCCAGATTGTTGATGTTGACTTCGATAAGATCCGTCCAGCGGTTGCGCGGCGCAAACTCCTCCAGATAGACCGCGGCGGCCACGCCGATGGGGAATGACAGCAGCAAGGTCACCAGCAGCGTGTAGGCCGAACCGACCACCGCGCCGAGCACGCCAGCCTGCTCAGGCTCGCGCGAGTCGCCCTTCGTCAGAAAGCCGCTGTTGAAATACAACCTGAGGCCAGCCTTCTGTTGCAGATGGTCGATCCAGGCGATCTGCCGGTCGGAAATCCCGCGGGATTCCTCGGGCTGACGACGATCGATCTTGCCCTTCAGCAATTGATCGACATCGGCGGCAGCCAGAAAGCGCCGCTTCTCATGGTGGCCGATCAGCTCCGGATGCGCCCGCACGCGCGCCTGCAATTCATGCGCTGCCGAAGTGCTGACCATCTGCGACAGCGCGCGCAGATCTGCACGCTCCTGCACATCCGGAAAGAGCTCGCGCAGGGCATTGCGCACCAGCGTGTTGTAGTTCGCGCTGGCCAGTGCGTCGGGGGAGCGCTGGCCATCCGGATCGATGACGGCGGGGTCGTAGAAGATGTCGAGCGTGAGATTCGCCTGCTCGAAGGCCGTGTAGCCCCGCGAGATGATGCTGCCGAACAGGAAGAAGACGAACAGGATGCCGAGCAGCACGGCCACCAGGCCATAGGCGCGAAAACGGCGCTCCGCCCAGTAGCGACGCCGCAGGGTTTTCTCCACCAGCGCGCGCGTTTCCGTCACTGACTTACTCATACTGCTCACGGTACTTGCGCACGATGTAGAGCGCGATGAAGTTCAATGTCAGCGTCACCACGAACAGCACCAGTCCGAGCGCGAAGGCGGCCAGTGTTTTCGGGCTGTCGAATTCCTGGTCGCCGGTCAGCAGCGTGACGATCTGCACGGTCACCGTGGTGACCGCCTCGAGCGGATTGGCCGTCATGTTGGCCGCCAGCCCCGCCGCCATCACCACGATCATGGTTTCGCCGATCGCGCGTGAGGCTGCCAGCAGCACGCCACCGACGATGCCGGGCAGTGCTGCACGCAACACCACCTGCTTGATGGTCTCCGATCGTGTAGCTCCCAGCGCATAGGCACCATCGCGCAGCGACTGCGGCACGGCGGTGATCATGTCATCCGCAAGAGAAGACACGAATGGGATGATCATGATGCCCATTGCAAGTCCTGCAGCCAGCGCGCTTTCCGAAGCAACTTGCAGACCCATCGATTCGCCCAGCGAGCGCAGGGCCGGCCCCATGGTCAGTGCAGCAAAAAAGCCGTAGACGACAGTGGGTATGCCGGCCAGGATCTCCAGCAACGGCTTGGCCCAGGAACGGAACCGCGGCCCGGCGTACTCGGACAGATAAATCGCCGAGTACAGACCGATGGGCACCGCCACCAGCAGCGCGATGCCGGAGATCATCGCGGTGCCGAGGAACAGTGGCACGGCGCCGAAACTGCCCGAGGAACCCACCTGATCGGCGCGCATCGCCGTCTGTGGACTCCACGACAGACCGAAAAGGAACTTGTGCGGCGCCACCGCCTTGAAGAACAGAATGGATTCGTACAGCACCGACAGCACGATGCCCACGGTGACGAATATCGCGATCAGCGAGCAGAACAGCAGCGCCTTCTCACCCAGCGATTCCACCGCATTGCGCGCGCGCAGCGTGGCAGTAATTCGCCGGCGCGCCAGCCACAACCCGACCACGCCCAGAGCAAGAACCAATCCGGTGCGCGCGGTGGCTGCGATGGTCTGCAGTTGCCGGTAGTCATCCGCAGCTGCCTGCACGGGTTGCGAGGCGGTGTCGCGCGGCACAGCTCCCGATGCCACATTGCGAACATCGTTCATGAACAGGCCGACCTGCCCCGCCGCCGTGGTCAGCTGCCCCGCGGGTAGGTGTCGCTTCACTATGGAGGTGACCAGCGTTTCCTGGAAAGCCCCCCAGACGATCAGCACCAGCACACAGGGAAGCGCCGCCCACAGAGCGGTAAGCAGTCCGTAATAGGAAGGCAGCGAGTGCAGCTGCCGGATGCCCTTGCCGCCACCTACCACCGCCAGCGCACGGTACTTGCCCACCCAGTAGCCCACGATGGCTAGCGCGGCAATCAGCAGGAACAGCACGGCGTAGGGCATGATGCGGTCAAGTATAGCGGGCCAAAAACAACGAAAGGCGGTCGCGCTGACCAGTCAGTGCGACCGCCACCGGACAAGTCCTGAAGCTTCAGTACTTGAAGTTCAGATCCACCTGCAGACGTTTGTAGTCTCGATCGAACACGCTACCTACTCCCGCGACCGCCGCCGCCACATCCATGTTGGTCTTGTTCATGAAGTAGGTGCCGTTCAACGTGAAGTTTTTCGCGAACGCGTAGCCGAACTTCAGTACTCCGCCCTTTGCATCCGTGTTGCCGGCGCCGTAGTCGGAGTCGGTGTACTGTGCATACAGCGAATCCTTCTCGACGTTCTGATAGTAGAAACCCAGCTCCCAGGTACGCGGATCCGAAGCGCGGCCGTACATGATGCCGGCGCTGTAGGCCGTGTCCAGACTGTTGATGGCCGCATCGTTCTTGATGTAGTCGACATACAGTGCCAGCGGACGCCCGGCCACCGGGATCGAATACTCGGCGCTGCCCTCGATCAGGTTGTAGTCGTTCGACAGACAGGGAGACTGGCCGGCGAAGCAGCCCACCGTGGTGGTGGTGTTGCCGTTGCTCGCTGCATTGAAGAACGGGTTGCGGTGTTGCACGCTGTTCAGATCGAAGAAACTGGCGGCAAGCGTAAGCCGGCCCGGGCCCAGAGCCGGCTTCCAGCCCAGCTGGCCGCCGAACATCGTGCTCTCGCCCGCCGCAGCGCGCTCTTCCAGGATGTTGTAGAAGGTACTCGCAAAGAAATCGCCGTGCGCGAAATTGACCGCCAGGCCTTCGGGATTCACGTCACCGTCGAACAGCACACTCTGCCCCGGGCGTACCCACGGGTATTTCATCTTGCCGCCGGTGAACTTCCAGTCCGGCAGCGGCTGCCATTCGGCGTAGGCGAGGTCGATGTAGACCGGCTTGCGGGTGTTTTCGCCCGTCAGTGTCTGATTTGACGAGCGCGGATCGCCGCCTTCGGCGCTGGCCAGCTGCAGTTCGGTCTTGATGGTGTCGTTGACCTTGGCGACGAAGCCGGCGCGTACGCGGATGCGGTCGCGATTGCGCTCCACGGCGTATTGCTGGTCGATGTTCTCGTTGCGATAACGCAGGTCGCCCTTCCAGGTGAAATTGGGCACCCAGCTCGGCACGTTGGCGCGGACCATGGCGATCTGGTCCGTCTGCTTGTCGTTGGTCTCGTCCACCGCCTTGGCCTGCGTCTCGAGCGTCTCGATGCGCTTCTGCAGCGCCTGCACGGCGGCCTTCAGTTCGCTGACCTCATCCGCCTGCGCCGGCGCCGCGATGGTCGCAGCCACCAGTGCGCTGATGCTCAGCGCCTGCAGAACCCGGGATCCCGACTGTTTGAAAATATGCATGTGTCTCTCTATGGAAGTTGATCTGGTTGGAGCCTCCGGCTCGCGACCCCGTTGGGGTTGCCCCGCGCGCCGGAAGCCGATGTTGCTTACTGCAGCTTGGCGAGCACGGAGCTGCGGATCTTGCCCTGCTCACCGGCCGACAATGGGATCAGTCCCTTGTCCGCGAGATACCCCTCGCTGCCGAAGGCGCGATCGCTCACGTACTCCGCCACGTATTCCTTCAGGCCCGGGATCACGCCCACATGCGCCTTCTTCACGTAGAAGAACAGCGGACGCGACACTGGGTATTTGCCCGAAGCGATGTTCTCGAAGGTCGGAGCAACGCCGTCGACCTGCGAGCCCTGGATCTTGCTGAGGTTCTCTTCCATGAAGCTGTAGCCGAAGACGCCCAGCGCCTTCGGGTTCGCTTCGAGCTTCTGCACGATCAGGTTGTCGTTCTCGCCCGCCTCGACATACGAGCCATCTTCGCGGATGGAATCGCAGATCTTCTTGAAGCGCGCTTCATCCACGTCCTTCACCGACTTGATCCAGGCGAAGGTCGAGCAGCCGTTCTCGAGCACCAGCTCGGCGAAGGCATCGCGCGTACCGGAGGTGGGTGGCGGGCCCAGCACTTCGATCTTGTTGGCCGGGAAGGCCTTGTTGATGTCGCTCCAGTTCTTGTAGGGATTCGCGATCAGCGCGGTGGGATTGGCGGGATCTGGAACCTGCTTCGCCAGCGCCAGGAACAGTTCGCGGCGCGAGATCTTGAACAGGTTGCTCTTGTTCGAGTTGGCCAACACAATGCCGTCGTAGCCGATCTTGACCTCGACGATGTCCTTGACGCCGGCCTTGGCGCATTGATCCACCTCGCTGGCCTTGATCGCGCGCGAAGCATTGGAGATATCGGGATATTGAACGCCGACGCCGCCGCAGAACAGCTTGAAGCCGCCGCCGGTGCCGGTGCTCTCCACCTTCGGTGTCTTGAACTTGCCGGCCTTGCCGAACTGCTCCGCCACGGTGGTGGTGAACGGGTACACCGTCGAGGAGCCGACGATTGCGATGTAGTCGCGCGCAGCCTGCGCCGAAGCGGTGGTCGCCGCGGCGGCAGAGGCCAGCAGCGAGGTGACCAGTATTGTCTGTCGAATCATGTCCTGTACTCCGGGTGTGAACGTCAGATCGGGCTGCTGCGCAATGTAGGAGCAGAATGTTTCAGAACTGTTGCAGACCGGGCCCCATTCCAGATCTGTGGCGGCGAATATTTCGGGCGCTCCGGCATGCAAGTACTTGATACCGCAGCATGCGATCCGCAAACTCCGCACCCACCGCGCCCCTTAAGGTCATGACATTGCAGAATTCTGACACCCTGAATTTGACAGTCGATCTGATCGCCCGGCAGTCGGTGACGCCGGTGGACGGGGGGTGTCAACAGCTGATGATGGAGCGCCTGACGGCGGTGGGATTCCGCGCGGAAAAGATCGATTTCGGCAGCGTGGAGAACTTCTGGGCGGTGCATGGCGACAGCGGCCCGGTGCTGTGCTTCGCCGGACACACCGACGTGGTCCCCACCGGACCGCTGGAAGAGTGGCGCACCGAACCCTTTAAACCTACCGTGGTCGATGGCCGGCTGTACGGCCGCGGCGCCGCCGACATGAAGAGCGGCCTGGCGGCCATGCTCACTGCCGCAGAAGAGTTCGTGCGCGAGCATCCCCGCCATCGCGGCACGATCGCCTTCCTGATCACCAGCGACGAGGAAGGCCCTTCAGTCGATGGCACCAAACGCGTCGTCGAAGTGCTGAAGGCGCGCGGCCAGAAGATCGACTGGTGCATCGTCGGTGAGCCATCCAGCGAGAAGACCGTCGGCGACACCATCAAGATCGGCAGGCGCGGATCCTTCAGCGGCCGTCTCACAGTGCATGGCGTGCAGGGTCATGTCGCCTATCCGCATCTGGCCAAGAATCCCGTGCACATGCTGGCTCCGGCGCTGGCGGAACTCACCCAGCATGTCTGGGATCAGGGCAATGAGCACTTCGAGCCGACGACTTTCCAGATTTCCAATCTCAACGCCGGCACGGGCGCGCCGAATGTCATTCCTGGCGAGCTCAAGGCCCGTTTCAATCTGCGCTACTCACCGGTGCAGACGCAGGAGGGCCTGCGGCGCACCGTCGAGGAGATCCTGGACCGCCACGGGGTGCGCTACAGCATTGAGTGGTATGTATCGGGCGAACCGTTTTATACGCCCGCTGGCGCGCTGTCCGATGGCGTGTGCGCGGCAGTGAAGACAGTCGCCGGCAGCGCGCCGAAACTCAGCACTGGCGGTGGTACCTCCGACGGACGCTTCATCGCCACCATGGGCGCGCAGGTGGTGGAACTGGGCGTCACGAACGCCACCATCCACAAGGTGAACGAGTCGGTGGACGTGGAGGAGATCGACGCGCTGCACCGCATGTATCTGGAGACGCTGCGCCGCCTGCTGGCCTGAGCCTGTCTTCAGCGTCGGCGCGCGGGCCAGTTCAGCAGTAGACCGAAGGCCCCCAGCAACACCACGCAGATCAGCACCCAGCCGGGCATCGACAGGCCGAACAGCGTCCAGTCGATCTTGGCGCACTCGCCCGATCCGGTGAGCACCTTGCGCAGCACCTGCATCGCAGGGAAGACTTCCCACATGTAATCGAGCCCCGCTCCGCACACGGGCACTTCCCCCGGCGGCAGTGACTGGATGTACAGGTGGCGCGCCGAAACCCCGGCACTGGCCGCTGCCGTCAGGAAAATCAGGCCGGAGGCCACGAAACGCAGCGTGCGCGCGCCACCCGGCACCAGCGCCGCGAACCCGAATGCCACCGCCAGTGCAAAGACGGCGATGCGCTGGAAGATGCACAGCGGGCAAGGTGTGAGACCGCGGTGGTACTGCAGGAACAGCGCGTAACACAGCATGAGCACGCAGGCGAGTGCTGCGGCCGCACTGAGTGCGCGACGATGCGCGCGCAGGGTTTCGACAGTCACCGGCCTAGCTCTGCCGGGACGCGGCTGCTGCTTCCAGCTCGCGTTCCACGTCTTCAAGGCGCGTGTGGCGCACATCCTTGCCGTGCACCATGAAGATCACGTACTCGCAGATGTTCTTGGCGTGATCGCCGACGCGCTCCAGCGAGCGGACGATCCAGGTCACATCGAGCGCGCGCCGGATGCTGCGCGGGTCTTCCATCATGAAGGTAATGCACTGGCGCTGGATGGCCTCGTACTCCTCGTCGACCATGCGGTCGCGCCGCGCCACCTTCACCGCCGCCACCGCATCCATGCGTGCAAAGGCGTCGAGCGAATCGTGCACCATGTCGGCGACGATGCGGCCCATATGTTTGATCTCACGATACTTGTTCGCGGGGCGCTCCATCGAGGCCAGTCGCGAGGCGATATTGCCGATCTTCTCGCCCTCATCGCCGATGCGCTCCAGGTCGGTGATGGTCTTGAGGATGGCCACGATCAGCCGCAGATCCCCTGCCGTCGGGCCGCGCGTGGCGAGGATGCGGCTGCACTCCTCGTCGATGGCGACCTCCATGCCGTTGACCGCCACATCGTCCTTCGACACCGATTCGCCCAGCGAGCTGTCACCCTCGATCAGCGAGTTGATGGCCTTGTTCAGCAGTTCTTCCACCAGCCCGCCCATGGCCAGCACCTTGGTGCGCACGCGCTCCAGGTCCTCATTGAAGCGGCGCGAGATGTGATGCGAAAGGTCTGCAGTTTCCATAGATTTCCTGTCAGCGGCCCGCCAGCGCGGCCTGTGTCGTCGGGATATTAACGCTACGCGCACTACCGATCACGCGTCGCGGCGGAAAGACGCAGGCGAAGGAGCTGCCCACGTCGGGCTCACTGGTCACATCGAGTGTGGCGCCATGATGTTGCAATACGTGCTTGACGATGGCGAGGCCCAGCCCCGAACCACCGGCCGCACGCGAGCGCCCTTCGTCCACCCTGTAAAAGCGCTCGGTGAGCCGCGGCAGATGCTCAGGGGCAATGCCGGGCCCGGTGTCTTCCACGACAAAGCGCGCCGAGCCGTCTTCCTCAAGCCGCCATACCAGTCGGATGCGTCCCGAGGGCGGCGTGTACTTGGCCGCGTTGTCCACCAGATTGGAGAAAGCCGAAAGGATTTCTGATTCATCGCCCAGCAGATGTGCATCAGTGGCCACGTCCAGCTGCACTTCCGGATGCGCCGGCCGCGCCAGCACGTCTTTTCGCAGCACTGAGCACATGGCAGGCACGTCGATCTGCCGACCCTCGACTTCGCGATCGACGGCATCGAGCCGTGACAGATCGAGCAGATCGCTGACGATGCCATTCATGCGCTGCGTCTGGCGCTGCATCTCCGCAACCGGGGCGCGCAATGATTCATCCAGGCGATCATCCGACGCCAGCGTCTCCAGATACCCGGTCACCACGGTCAGCGGCGAGCGCAACTCATGCGAGGCATTGGCGACGAAATCCTTGCGCATGGATTCCAGCGCCATCTGCCGCGACACATCGCGCACCAGCATCAGTCGCTGCGCGCCGCCATACGGCACGACCTGGAATGACAGGTGCAGCCGGTTGTCGCCGCCGCGCGCCACGATCAGCGGATCGTTGAACAGGCCCTGCTCCAGGTAACGCCCCAGCGCGGGATCGCGGATCAGGTTGGTCAGACGTATGCCGAGATCTATCTTGCGCCGCAGACCCAGCAACCGGCTTGCAGTGCGGTTGAACCAGGCGATCTCCCAGTGCGAATTGAGAATGACCACCCCATCCGGCATCGCTGCAGTGGAGCGACGCAGTTCGCGGAACAGATCGAGCAGGCGCTGCTTGTGGTAGCGCTTGCGCCGGTGCAGCCGCACCACGGTAGAGATCACTGTGCCCCACACGCCGGACACGTCCGGCGGCGTGCGGTTGCTGCGGTCGCGCAGCCACCAGGCGAAACGGAACAGCGTCGCGAGCTGCCAGGCCAGCATGGCGGCCAGGGCCAGTGCGATGCCACCGAGCAGGCTGCCGAGCACCGCTCCCAGCACGGCGCCCAGCAGCGCAGTGGCACCGATACGCGCCAGCAGGAACCAGGCTGCCTGTGCTGGCATCATCCAGCGGATTCCCGCGCCGAGAACCGATAGCCACTGCCGCGCACGGTCTGCACCAGGTGCGCGAGTTCCACATCTTCGAGCGCCTTGCGCAGCCGCCGGATGTGCACGTCGATGGTGCGCTCCTCGATGTAGACGTTGCCGCCCCAGATTCGATCGAGCAGTTGCGCGCGCGCATAAACGCGCTCGGGATTCTGCATGAAGAATTCCAGCATGCGGTATTCGGTGGGACCCAGCGGAACCTCACGACCGCCCGCAGTCACCCGATGACTGCCGCGATCCATTCTCAATCCGGCCACTTCCATCGTGTCGTCGTCGGCAATGCCGGCACTGCGACGCAGTACTGCATTGATGCGCGACAACAGCTCGCGGGGCGAGAACGGCTTGGTCATGTAGTCATCGGCACCGCCGTCGAGCCCGGCTACCTTGTCGCCCTCGGCGGCCCGCGCCGTCAACATGATGATGGGCAGGTCACGCGTAGCCGGATCACGCTTGACCAGGCGGGTCAGCTCCAGCCCGCTCATGTCCGGCAGCATCCAGTCCACCAGCACCAGGTCCGGACGCTCGTCCGTCAGTCGCACGCGCGCGTCCTGGCTGTTGGCGGCTTCGCGCACCTCGAAGCCCGCGCGCCGCAATGCGAAGGCGACCATCTCGCGGATCGGCTGTTCATCTTCAACGATCAGTATCTGGCGCACCTTGCTCACTCCGGAACTTTCTCCTTGGGGCGGCGCCGATTTCATGACAGACCTGTTACACCCATCTTACAACCCGGGATTATTGCTGCATTTTTGCCACTTGATCGCGCAGATAGACGGGCTGCGCGGCCTGGGCATCGAGCCAGGGCTGTCCGGCAGCCAGATCGTGGCCAGCCAGCTGCGCTACGTCGAGTGCATGCGGCTCGGCCTCGGGCAGGCAGGCGGTGGCGCCCACTCCCAGCCAATCCGGCAATGAGGGATATGCGGCCAAGCCTCGCCCGGCGGCACCTGCGACATGACCGCGCAGATCATCAGGCAGCGCACCCGGCGGCGCCACAGCCTCGCCGAAGCGCTTAACACCAGGCAGTGCCACCGAATCGTCGAAGACTCCCCAGTAGACCTCGCCCATGCGGGCATCCATGCAGGCGAGGATCCATCCCCCGACAGCACGGGCATGCGTCAGCCGGCGCGCCTGCGCAGCCAGCGCACGCAGATCCGAGATTGGCAGCACCGGCAGGTCGGCGCCGGCCGCCAGTCCCTGCGTCACAGCCGCCGCGATGCGCACGCCGGTGAAAGATCCGGGACCGCGGCCGAATGCAATGCCGTCCATCTGCGACAGCGCGAGGCCGGCTTCTGCCAGCAGCTCATCGACCATGGGCAGAATGAGCGTGGCGTGATCGCGTGCGGTGGACTGACTGCGAACCAGCACCTGCCCATCCTGCAGCAGGGCCACGGAGCACTGCGCACTGGCCGTGTCGAGCGCCAGCAGCTTCATGCGTAGCGTGCCGCAGTGTCGGCTGCAGCACTGCGTGTGAGCATTTCGGCCACATCCTGCAAAGCGCGCGTACGACGCATGGGCGGCAGGCTGTCGAGCAGCCGCTTGCCATAGCCTTTGCTGTAAAGGCGCGGATCGCAGATGGCCACCACACCGGTGTCGGTTTCGCTGCGGATCAATCGTCCCACGCCCTGCTTCAATGCCAGCGCGGCTTCCGGCAGCTGGAAATCCGCGAACGGATTGCCACCCGCCTCGCGTACCTGGCGCGCGCGCGCGCGCGTCACCGGATCGTCGGGCGAGGCGAAGGGCAAGCGA
>DATNCK010000415.1:0-4058 GCA_035571575.1 Steroidobacteraceae bacterium
CGCCAAATACACCGCGCGCCCCCGGGATCCCGCTGGCGATCGAGATGTCGTAGCTCGCATCGAGCGGGAAGAAATACTCACCGATCATGCCGCCCCGCGAGCCCAGGGGCAGCCCTTCGGTCTCGCCGGTGGACTGCATGGTGACGCGCGCGGCCTCCATGCCCAGATCGCCGACCGCCGCGCGGCTGACGTTCATGGCAGCGGCGATGTACCCATCGACCAGGGCCGGGGAGACCACCAGCATGTCGGAGATGTTGTCGAATCCGGCGCCCGAATCATCCGGCGGCAGCAAGGCCGTGGCGTCCACTTCCAATCCGAGGATGTCCCGAACCGCGTTCGTATACTCGGTGCGGTTCAACCGGGTGATGGTGGTCGCGGGCAGTTTGTAGTGGGATCTGTCGTACTGGTCGAGCGCCTGCTCGACCGATGCCGCGAACAGCCGGGCCTGGGCGGCCGGAGGCCGCGGTGAGTTGGCGGGCGGCATCATGCCGCCGCGCAACTTGCGCGAAACTTTCTCCCAGACTTCGGCATCCGGACCCAGGTTCCCGGTCGCGTGCAGGCTCAGATCGAGGCTTCCCGCCACATCCGTGCTGTTGTGGCAGTCCGAGCAGTACTTCTCGACGAAGGCCGCCTGGGCTGTCGAGGTGTTGGTTACCCGCATCCCCTCGGATTTCAGATAAGCGGTGAGCTTCGCACCAGCCTCGGCTTCCGGATCCGCCTTCCGCGCTCGATTTTCCTGCCCTTCGACAGCGCTGGTGACCAGGAGAAGTGCCGCGATCGCGGGCCACAGGCCGCCGCGAGGGCGCGCGACCGCGAATCGACGCGGGGGAATGCGGCGTCGCGGTCCGCGCCCTGGCGGCGACAAGACTGCCTTGACAGCGAATAACGTCTGAACGAAGGACCCCATAGCTCCGACTTCCCCGCGGTTCCCGCCTGAAGAGATTAGCAGACGTCGAGAACTCTAAATTGAGGCGCAGATTGCAACGCTCTGGCACGAGTGCCTAGTGACAAACCGTGAGTTACTGCAGCCAAAAGTTAGTAACGCGAAATGACTGGGCCCGCTGCAGGTGGCGGGCACACACATTCGCCGCAATAGCGAAAACCGGCGCGCAAACGCCTCCCCGGGGCGGTCACAGCCCCCGCATCAGCTCCACCAGGCCGTTGACGATGCCCGCTTCGGCGCAGCCAGGCTTCAGGCGCGAACTGAGCACGGTGAACACATTGCGTCCGAAGGCATCTTCGCTGGGAATGTACCCGGTCTGCGCGGTGCCGTTGGTGAGGGTGGCCATGAGGGTATGCTTGAAGGGCGATTCCCGTTTCAGGCGTTGTGCGATTACGTTATAGACCTCTGCATCGACTGCGCCGATGTAGACATCCCCTATTCGCAGCGCACCCAGACCGATCCCGACCTCACCGGCATCGACGTACTTGCCCTCGAAACCCGCTCTTCCGGAATCCGTACGCTGCCTGGCCGGACAAGAGAATGCCGTCTGCGCGCCATGCAACGTGCCATCGCCGGGGGATTTCTCCAGTCCTTCGCGCATCACGTGCAGCACCTCCTCCCCCAGCATCTGGCCCAGCGTCTCATTCATGCGCTTCTGCTGATCCATCAGCAGTTTCACCCGGGGATTGTTGCGATCCATCCCCTGACCGCCTGGCGGCATGGCATTGCTGATGTCCTCGCCGCGCTTGGCGTAATCCGCAATGCGGATGTCACGCAGTTCATAGGTCTGGTTGAAGTAGATCGGATTCTGGTCGCCGGCCGCGCCGCTGGTCCACAGCGCCACGGCGTCGTCCCCGAGCGATTCTTCTACGTATCGCGATGCAGCCCCGGGGATATCCCCGCTCACCATGTCCAGGGTGCCAGTGATGACACCATGCACGGCATAGTTGTAATAGACCGCAATGGGCTTGCCCGTTGGCGTCTGGATGCGCACGACCGCCACAGTCTTGTCGGAAGCTCCCTCATAGTTGGGACCTTCCCACCAGCGGTTGGTCTTGGCATCCACACGGTCGCGATTGACGTTGATGAAGGAGACGCCGGTGCCGTAGGCCACTTGCGCCGGCTGCAGGCGCGCCACGGATTCGCGCAGACTGCGCAGAATCACCTCCTCGACATTGTCATCCAGTCGAAACGGCACACTATGGGTGTGACTGGCAGACATCAGCAGCTGAGTGGGCGGGATCTTCAGCTCCGCGGCCGCACGCGCACTGACCTTCTTGTACAGCTCAGTGGGCAATCCACCGGCATCGATGGCCACCAGGGCCGCTCGGGTGCTGCCGTTGTCCAACACCACCGACCGCACGAAGATCGGGTCCAGCACGCCGGTGAAATTGCGCGGCAATTGCGCGCCCCGCGGTGTGTAATCGATACGCGATGCGCCGGCGCGAAGCGCGGCCCGATTCTCGGCGGGTGACGGCGCTCCCTGCACGGTTTGCAAGGCGCACAGTGCAATGCAGGCGACCGCTGCTGTGAATTTCATGTCGGACTCCTTCAACGGAACAGTTTCAGATCGATCACATCCGCCATCGCCCGGTTGCCGGCGTCATTGGGGTGGATGTGATCCCCGGAATCGAACTCGGCGCGCAGCCTGGACGGCTTGCCCGGATCGCGCAGGGCCGCGTCGAAGTCGATCACGGCGTCGAATTCGCGGCTGCTGCGGATCCACTGGTTGACCTGCTGGCGCATGCGCTCGCCCTCCGCGGTGTAGGTGTTCACCCCCTCGAACGGCGTCAGCGTGCCACCGATGATCGCCATGCCGTGCAGTCGGGCGCGGCTGATCAGCAGGCGATGGCCGGCGATGATGTCCTCGGCAGTCGCCTTCTCGCTGGCCGGCAGGCCAGCAATGGCGCTGAAGCTGATGTCATTGATGCCCAGAAGCACCAGCACCCAGCGCGCCCCTGGTCGCGAGAGCACGTCGCGGTCAAAGCGCGCCAGCGCGCTGGAACCCGCGCCCTCGCGCAGCACGCGGTTGCCGGAAATACCCATGTTGATCACGGCGCGCGGAGCTGCGCTATGGCTGGCGGCAAGGCGGCGCGCCAGGATCGATGGCCAGGACATGTCGGCATCGGGCGTGGTGGCGAAGCCGTCCGTGATCGAATCGCCGAATGCCACAACCGTCGCGGCACGAGGCGTGCGAACTTCGATGCCATCCAGCCACAGATAGGAGCGGAACAGCGACGCCCCCTGCAGGCTCTCAGCCGAAACCTGGTTGCCGGGCGCCAGCCAGGCAGCACGGAGACCGACCGGATGAGACGTCGTACTGCCGCTGTCACCTTCTATATAGAGTGATACGGAAAGATCGGCCTGGGCGCGGACGTCGAATGCGACGGGATCGCTGAGGATTTGCGCCCCCGGGGGCAGCACCACCCAAGTGCGTCCGGCAAATGTCAGTGCATGTGCGCTGGTGGATACGATGGCCCCGTTGGCGCCGGATTGCGCCACCTGTGCCGCATCGATGCGCACCGGTTCATAGCCGAAGGAATTCGAAAGCGAGATGCGCAGCGCACTGCCCGCGACAGTCGGGCGTGCAACCATGCGCACCGTTTGCGCAGCGAGCTTGCGTGGCGGCTGCTGCGGAGAAGGAATGACTCTGGCGGGTTGCATGAGCTGCTGCGCCGTGCCCCAGCCGCTCACCCATGTTTCCGCGGCGAAGGCCGCGGGACCGAGCAGAATCAGACTGGCAATCGTCAGAGCGCTGCGCATCGCACGAGTACGCATGGTGACTCCCCCCAATTCATGCGCCCAGCATACGCGCAGCAGCGCTCGGTGCAAACGTTTGCGGGCGCATGCTAGAGTTCCCTGACAAGAAGCGGGGCGGCAGCCATCTGGGGGAGGCGGAAATACCATGAATCCTGTTGCAAGATCACGCGCCTTGCTGGCATTCGTTGCCATGCTGTGCCTGCCCACTGGCATGACCTTGGCGCAGCAGGCCGGTCCACCGCCGCAGGTCTATCCGGAAGGGATTCGTGGCGGCTCCGAAGTGGTGCCCGAAAAAGGCGTCGAGATCCGCAAGTACCTTTTCAAGGAAACCGGCGAGGAACTGCCCTACTCGGTG
>DATNCK010000416.1:0-18410 GCA_035571575.1 Steroidobacteraceae bacterium
CTGTCGACGTGAACGGCTCGCTGCACCGCGAGCTCTCGGTGCTGCTGCACGCCGAAAAGCTGCGCGCCTACAACGTCTCGGTGGCCGAAGTGGTGGGGGCGCTGCGCAACCAGAACGCCACCGCCCCGGTGGGCAAGGTACGCGGCAACCTGGAAGACCAGAGCATCCGTCTCGTGGGCCGCATCGAGCGGCCGGCCGAGTTCGAGCAGATCGTCGTCCAGCGGCGCGGCGAGCAGATCGTGCGCCTGGGCCAGGTGGCCACGGTGCAGGACGGCTTCGCCGAGCAGCGTGGCTATTCGCTGCGCGACGGGCATCCAAATGTGGGCATCTCGATCACGCGCTCGCGCGATGCCAGCGCGGTATCAGTGGCCAATGCCATCCGCGACCTGATGAAGGAGATCGAGCCCACGCTGCCCAAGGGCACCAAGCTCACGGTCACCCAGGACGGCGGCGAGGAAGCCAGTCTCTACCTGAACAATGTGATCGAGGCGCTGATCTTCGGTGCCGGACTCACCATCCTGGTGGTCTACGCCTTCCTGAATTCCTGGCGCTCGACGCTGATCACGGCGCTGTCGCTGCCCACTTCGGCGATCACGGCCTTCATTGCCGTGTGGCTGTGCGGCTTCACCTTGAACTTCATGACACTGCTGGGCCTGTCGCTGGCCGTGGGTGTGCTCATCGATGACGCCATCGTGGTGCGCGAGAACATCGTGCGGCATCTCGAACGCGGTGAAGATCGCGTCACCGCCGCACGCAATGGCACGGCGGAAATCGGTCTCGCCGTGACGGCTACCACTTTCTCCATCATGGCGGTGTTCGTGCCCGTGGCCTTCATGGGTGGCGAAGCCGGCGAATGGTTCCGGCCCTTTGCGCTGACGGTGGCGGCCTCGGTGCTGGTCAGCCTGTTCATCTCCTTCACGCTCGACCCGATGATGTCGGCCTACTGGGGCGATCCGCCGGGCCATGAGCACCACACGAAAGGCTGGCTCGGAAGCAAGCTGGCGCGCTTCAACCATTGGTTCGACTCGCAGGCTACCCGCTACAGCCGCGTCATCGAATGGGCGCTGCATCATCGCATCTGGATGGCGGTGATCGCGGTAGTCACACTGGCCGGTGCGCTGACACTGCAGAGTGCGGTGGGCAAGACCGACTTCCTGCCCAAGACCGATGGCGAGCAGATCGCCGTGCAGGTGAACACGCCGTCCAGCGCCAGCCTCGACTACAACCGCATGAAGGTGGAGAAGGCCGCGGAACTGGGACGCGAGCTGCCCGAGACCAAGTCCACCAACACCAACGTGAATTCTTCCGGCGGCCGTGTGTATATCGATCTGGGCCGCAACTCCACACGCAAGCGCAGCTCGCAGCAGATCGCCGAAGAGATGCGTGGCAAGCTGAAGCAGCTGGTCGGCGCCGAGTACATTGTGCTCGACGACCTGAACAATGGCGCGCAGAAGCCGGTGCAGATCCGCTTCTACGGCCCGGATGGGCGCCGTCTCACCGAGATCACCTCGGACTTCATGAAGCAGATGGCGAAGATTCCGGGCGCCGTGGACGTGGGTCTGTCGGAACAGGATCCGCGTGACGAGCTGCGCATCGAGCTGGATCGAGGCCTGGCCAATCAGTTGGGCATCTCCGTCGATGATGCCGCGCAGGCGCTGCGCGTGGCCTTTGCCGGCGTGGAAGTGGGTGACTGGGTGGATCCCACCGGCGAGTCGCGTGACGTGGCGGTGAGACTGCATCCGGACGATCGCATCGATGCCTCGAACATCGAGCGCCTGCCCGTGGCGGTGGGCGGCAGCAACATGCTGGTGCCGCTGGACCAGATCGCCAAGATCACCATGGACAAGGGCCCGGCACAGATCCAGCATCTGGATGGCAAGCGCACGGTGGTGGTCTCCGCCAATGTGCAGAACCGCGGTTCCGGTGAAGTCACCAAGGACGCTGAAAAACTCGCCCAGACCATCGACTTCCCCGCGGGTTATGGCGTGACCCTGGGAGGCGCCTCGCAGGATCAGCAGGAAATCTTCGGCGCCATGATCATCGCGCTGTTCATGGGCATCGCGGTGATGTACCTGGTACTGGTGATCCAGTTCGGCTCGTTCACGGCGCCGCTGCCGGTGATGATCTCGCTGCCCCTGTCGCTGATCGGCGTGGTGCTGGCGCTGCTGCTCACCAATGGCTCGCTGAACCTCATGAGCCTGATCGGCGTCATCATGCTGATGGGCCTGGTGGCGAAGAACGCCATCCTGCTGCTCGACGCCACGCGCAAGGAAGAAGCCAATGGCGTGGAGCGCGAAGAGGCGCTGATGATCGCGGGGCGCAAACGTCTGCGCCCCATCCTCATGACCACCTTCGCGCTGATCGCCGGCATGATGCCGGTGGCCATCGGCATGGGCGATGGTGGCGAGTTCTACCGGCCGATGGCGGTAGCGATCATCGGGGGCACCATCACTTCCACGGTGCTGACGCTGCTGATCATCCCGACGTTCGACGACAGCATCGAGCTCGCGCGCGAGCGGGCGCTGGCCAAGTTCCATCGCCGCAGCGAGGAGCGCAATGCCTTCGTGGCCTTCATCTTGACCTTGGTGGAAGCCATCCTGACGCTGGTCTTCGTGCGATTCCTGTACCGGCTGCTCACCGGCGGCATCGGGCGGCGACCGGCGGGCCAGCCGCTGGCCTGATGCGTTAAGCTGCGACAACAAGAAAACGGGGGGTTCGTCATGCGCACTGCTTTGAAGTCTGCGGCTGTCACATTTGCGATCGTATGGTCGGGGATCACCGCGGCACAGCAGGCGCCATGCGATCGCGCCTGTCTCACCAAATTCGTCGATGCGTACTACAACGCGCTGGTGGCCAACAATCCCGGCGGCCTGCCGCAGGCCTCCGCCGCGCGCATCACCGAGAACACCAAAGAGAAGAAGCTGGCCGACACCTTCTGGGCCTCCGCCGACAAGGTGATCTGGCGCTTCGACATCGTGAACGTGCGCCGTGGCGACACGGGTACGCAGGTTGTGATCCAGAACGCCGACGGCACCAAGACCATGCATCTCTTGCGCCTGAAGGTGAAGAACGGCGCCATCAGCGAGATCGAGATCATCAAGGCCAACAAGGGCGATGCAGATCGGCTGTGGGATCCGGATCGGCTCACCTCGGTCTCGCCGCTGCTGACCTTGAGCATCCGCGAGCAGGATCGCGATTCCTACTATGACCTCATCGGCGCCACCGAGAGCTACTGGCGCGCCTTCCAGACCAATGGCACGCCGCAGTATCGCCGCGCCCGCATCGCGCCCGGCAGCGAACGCTTCGAGAACGGCACCCAGACCACGGGACTGGTGCGCGATGGCGCCTTCAACGACACCTCAAAGGGGTTCGATGAGGGCCGCTTCCTCGGCCGCAATCTGTGGGGTCGTCGCTATGCCGTGGTCGACGAGGAACGCGGCATCGTGCTGTGCATCCTGCGCTTTGGCCTGAAGGCCGGTGCGAAGAGCCAGAGCGCGGCCACCTCGAACGATCGACTCGTGGGCGAGTTCTTCACCATCCAGAACGGCTTCATCCAGCACATTCAAGCCGTGCTGACCAATGTGAAGGATGAAGTCCCCACCGGCTGGCCCACCACCGACTACGGTCCGGACAAGGGTTCCACCGAGACGTTCTGACGCGAAGCTCTCAAGGCTGCGTGGGTGCAAACACCGCGTAGCCGTCGCGGCCGGCACCTTTTACGCGGTACAGCGCCGTGTCGGCCTGGCGATACAGCAGATCGAAGCTGCCCTGCGCCGCCGTGACCACGCTGATCCCGATCGACACGCGAAAACGCACCGGCGCCTCCTCGGTCTTGCGCACCACATTGAGCAGGCGCTGTGCGATCCGCTCGGCGCCGGCCTGGTCACAGTCGTGCGCGAAGATCAGGAATTCATCGCCACCCAGCCGCGCCGCGATATCGCCGGGGCGCAGGCTGCCCTGCAGCGCGTGGGCCAGGGAGCGGATCACCTCATCGCCCGCGGCATGTCCGCTGGTGTCATTGATGGATTTGAAATTGTCGATGTCCACCAGCAATGCGGCATGCGAGTGCACACTGGCATCCGACCAGCCCTCGCGAATCGCGGCCAGCGCGCCACGGCGATTGGGCAGCCCGGTGAGCGAATCCTGCATCGCCGATTCGTAGTGCAGCCGCATTTCGACCTGCTGCGAGTAGCGGTAGCGCGCGTACATGTAGCCCAGCATCAGTGACAGCAGCAGCGTCATGCCGATGCTGACCGCGCCAATGCTGCGAAACCGCGCCTCGTCGCGCATGTAGTAACCCAGATCGAAATCCACGCCTGCGAAGCCTGCGATCTGGCCGGCGCTGTCGCGGATCGGTGCGTGCCCGGAGAGAAAATACCCGTAGTCGTCGTACTGGAAGCCCTCGTTCACATAGGTGCGGCCAGCGGCCAGCTGTGCGAGCCAGTCGCTGCGGTACTCCTCGCGCAGATGAAAGGGCTCCATGTACTGCGAGGCGCGCAGTCCGCGGCGCTTGGCAAACTCTGCATCCTGTGCGGTATCCAGGATGAAATAGGTGACGCCGCCGCGCACACCCATGGTGTAGACATAGAAGGCCTCGGGCCATGCCGTATGCAGCCGTAGCAGTGGCGCCAGCGCCAGCCGGCGCGTGGCCTCATCGGCGCGAGTGCCGTCGATCAGGCCGCGATGCAGATCTCCGTCCACCTGACTGGCCGCCAGCCGGGCCAATTCGCCCACGTGATCACGCAGCACATCCAGGCGAGCCTGGCGCGACAACAACTGCGGTACCAGCACGACGGCCAGCAGAACTGCGGCAATGGCCAGTGTGCCCACCAGCAAGGTACGGGGCTTGAATTGCAACCAGCGGGGGGAGGGCATCAGAAGAGCATTCTTGCATGCGGCCGCCATCGGGCGGCCGGTGCTTTCAGATCAGCGCGTGAATCAAGAGTGCTTCAGGCCTTCTGCGGCGGCAGCTGGTCGCCGGGCACCCAGAAGCCATGCACCTGCGGCGCCGCGCGATACGGCAGCTTCACGGTGGCAATCGGCGGCTCGCCCGGATGCTGCGTATCCATGATAACCAGATCCGAGCGACCATTCTCTTTCGGACGCGAGCACACGCCGATCAGATACCCATCGGCTTCCGGCGCACCCTTGCGACGCGGCACGAAGCACATCTCCGACAGCGAGCCGTCGGCCACGCTGAATACATCCACCTTGCTTGTCTGGTGATCGAAGCGCAGCCAGCCACCACCACCCGGACCACCGCCGATCAGGAATCCATAGCGATACGGCACGGTGTGATAACGATCGTCCTGCCGCGCAAGACCGCCGGAATACTGCGGATACATCACCTTCATGTCGAAGGGACGCACGGTCTTCTTCGATGCATCCATCGAGAAACGGCGTACGCGGCCCGTGGCCTTCACCGGATCGAACTTGTCGTTGGGATCGGGGCTGGGGAAGAAGGGAAACTGGTTGGCATCGCCGCCATCCATGTCCACATACACCATGTCGCCGTCGGTCCAGCATCCCATGGTGTGCGTGCACATGGTCTGCGGGCCTTTGAGCCACTGGATGTCCTTGCCATCGCCATGCCGGCGCATCACGCCGAGATAGGTGTCGCGCTTCGAATCCCAACCCCAGTGCACGCCACCGGCCTTCATCAGCTGCTCGCCCAGGTAGGCCAGCGGATACACCAGGAAGATGATGTGCTTCTCGGTGATGGCGTAGTCGTGGATCTCGCTGCAGTACGGCGCCTGCACCATGGCCTGCCACACCGTCTTGCCGCTCTTGTCGATTTCATACACGCAGATGTCGGTGCTGCCGAGGCCGGTGGCCTCGTAGCCGAACGACAGCAGATTGCCGGTGTGCGAATCGTTCTTCGGATGCGCGGTGAAAGTCTGGCCCTTGATCTTGCCGTCGAATTTGTAATTGCCGTCGAGTGTGTCGAGGGTGTGCGGATCCAGCGCCGCCGGCATGGTGTCTTCCTTCATCGCCAGCACGCGGCCGTTGTGATACCAGACCTGCGTGTTCTGCGTGCCGCGGAACTTGCCGTGCACCGAAGGATCGTCGGTGTAGGGATTGCGATACACGCCATACAAGGATTTGCGCGCCTTGTGCTGTGCCTGCCAGCGCTCGTTCTTCACCCAGCGGCTCAGGTAATCCACGTGGCCGTTCTGGATGCGGAACATCGATGCATGACCTTCGCCGTCGAAGGCGATGTCGTAGTCGAGGCTGGCCGGCTTCGGGTACTGCGGATCAGGTCCCACGCGATAGAACGCGCCGTTGAGATCCTCCGGAATCTTGCCGTCGACTTCGCAGTCATACAGCGTGTTCTCGGAGCGGTTGGCCTGGCCGGAGAAGGTGCTGCCCAGCGCGCCCGTCGCGCCACCGGCACCGAACTTGCCGGGCTGCGTTGGGAAACGAACCTCGGCACTGGCGTTGGATGAGGCCAGCGTGCCCACGGCGGCGGCGCCGATGGCGGCTGCACCCGTGAGGAAACTTCGGCGCCCCACGGCATGGAGCTCTGTGGCGGCGGGTGCCTCGGCGGCGCGGACGTCGGTGGCGAGTACGTCGGCTGCAAGGACGTCGGCTGCGAGGTCCTCGCGTTGGTCGCGGCTCATGGTCAACCCCTCACGTTTTGTCTGTCCGCAGATAGTACACCCGCGCAGGCCCTTTCATTTGAGTCGGCCGGCACGAAACGCTAGCCTTGCGTGCATGGCCATGTCGGCATTCCAGTCCATGAAGCACGAGATCGTGCAGCTCGCTTCGCTGTCGAAGGACGCCGCGCACATCTACGTGGGCATGACGGTATTCCTCATCGGCACGGCGCTGGCGCAGAAGGGACTGCGCTCGCTGTGGCCGCTGCTCTCGGTGCTGGCGCTGGCTGCGCTGGGCGAAGCACTCGATGCGCGCGATGATTTCCACAAATACGGACACTGGCGTGTGATGGCCAGTCTGCACGACCTGTTCAACACGATGTTCTGGCCGACGATGCTGTGGCTGCTGGCGCGGTATTCGCGCGTGGTGAAATAGCCTCAGCCCGATACCGGCGTCGCCGGCAGATGCCGCTGCAACAGTTCGAGCGCCTTGCGCGCGGCGGGACCTGCCGTGTCGCCACGGACCAGCACCACATATAAAGACATGTGCCGCGTACCGCCGGCGGTGAGCGGCAGCGGTTTCAACTGCGCAGAGGCGATGTCGCTGGAGATCAGATGCGCGGGCAGCCAGGCATAGGCGAGGCCGGCGCGAACCGCGGCGTGCGAGGCTTCGAGGCTGGCCACGGTCCAGCGATGTTGCGCGCCCAGCCAGCCCTCATCGCGCGGCTGCCGGCCTGAATCGCGCACCACGGCCTGCGTGTGCAGCACCAGATCTTCCAGCGAGAGCGTGCGATGCAGCGCATGCAGCGGATGAGATGGTGCCGCCACCGCCACCATCTCCACATCCATCAGCCAGTCGCCGAGAAAACCCTGCGGCACGCGGGTGGTGACCACCACATCGGCGGCACCATCGACGATGGCGTCTTCGGCGCCCGAGAGCACCGCATCGGCCAGTGAGATCGTGGTGTCCGCACAGCTCACGCGCAGTTCGGCCAGCACCCCGAGCAGCCGCTGCTGCGGGAAGGCGGCGTCGACGACCAGTTTCAGTTCGCTTTCCCAACCTTTGTCGATGGCACGCGCCAGGGATTCCAGCGCCGCGAATTGCTCCACCACCGCACGGCTGCGACGCAGCAGTTCGGCGCCGGCCGTGGTCAGCACGGCGCGGCGTCCCTGCATCTCGAGCAGCCGCACGCCGAGGGATTCCTGCAGCTGCGCCATGGCGTAACTGATGGCCGACTGACTGCGGTGCAGCCGCTGGGCGGCCTGGGCGAAGCCGCCTTCATCCACCACGGCAGCCAGCACTTGCCACTGTTCGACGGAAGAGCGTAGCGCGGACATGATCTATCAAGAAAATGAATAGGATTGCTCGATATTTTGCGCTTTTTTATCTATCCAGTAAATCGCATGCTCTTTTCCAGCCTGCAGCGACGCTGCAGCGCCAGTCCAAAGGAGAAGGTCATGCAGGAAATCCGCAAGAGTGAAGACAGGGGTCTGGCCGACCACGGCTGGCTCAAGAGCCAGCACAGCTTTTCCTTCGCCAATTACTTTGATCCCCAGCATGTGGAATTCGGCGTGCTGCGCGTGATCAACGAGGATCGCGTCGCCCCGGGCGGCGGCTTCGGCACGCATCCACATCGCGACATGGAAATCATCAGCTATGTGCTGGATGGCGAGCTGGGGCATCGCGACTCCATGGGCAATGGCTCGGTGATCCGCCCCGGTGACGTGCAGCGCATGAGCGCCGGCACCGGCGTCGCCCACAGTGAGCAGAACCCTTCGCAGCAGAATCCCGTGCACTTCCTGCAGATCTGGATCCGTCCCGATCGCAATGGAATCAAACCCGGCTACGAACAAAAGTATTTCGGGCCGGAAGAAAAGCGCGGCCGTTTGCGTCTGATTGTTTCAGGCGATGGCGCCGAAGGTTCGGTGCGCATGCAGCAGGACGCGAAGCTGTATGCCGGCCTGTTTGATGGCAGCGAGGCCGCGGAGCTCGCCATTGCCCTGGGCCGCCGCGCCTATGTGCACCTTGTGAAGGGCGAGCTGACCGTCAATGGCACGCGCCTCGGCGGTGGCGATGCACTGAAGCTCTCCGACATAACGCAGTTGTCGATCCGCGATGGCAGGGATGCGGAAGTGCTGGTGTTCGACCTGCCCGATGCGCATTGAACTGGCTCACCGGCAGGCGTGCGCTTGAGGCATGCTTGCCGGATCGAAGGGTGAGGAGAAAGGCATGCGTGCGAGCGGGAAGAGATTGGGCTTGGCCCTGTGGGCCGGATGGTTGCTTGGCGCGCTCGCACTGACTGCCTGCCAGAAAAAACCCGAAGCCGCGCCAGTGGCGCAGGTTTCGGTCTGGCCGAAGCTGGTCGACGAATGGATCGAGAGCGATATGAAGGCCCAGCCCATCAGCGCCGTCTATCAGGGACGGCACGAATACGATGGCGCGTTTCCCGACTGGAGCGACGCGGGCCTGAAAGCCGAAGCGCAGCGACTGAAAGACTGGGAGGCGAAAGCCAGGGCGGTGGATGCCGCCACGCTCTCCGATGCCGAGAAGTTCGAACGCGACTACCTGCTGTCATTGATCGATGGCCGCCTGTTCTGGCTCGAGACCGCTGACTGGCCGCACAAGAATCCCACTTGGTACTACTTCGATCCGACGGTGTACCTGGACCGGCCCTACGCAGACATCGCAACGCGCATGAAGGCCTATACGCTCTGGGCTTCGCATGTTCCGAACGCTGCTGCGCAGATCAAGGCCAACCTGAAGGGTCCGCTGCCCAAGGCCTTCATCGACATCGGCACGCATTCCTTCGGTCCGCTGGGCGACTTCCTCAAGACCGATGTCGTGAAGGTGTTCAAGGATGTCGGCGATCCGGCCGTGCGCGCCGAGTTCGAGAAGCAGAACAATGCGGCCGCCGCGGCGCTGGCCGATCTGCAGCAGCACATGCTGAGTCTGCGGGCGACGCAGACCGACAATTTCGCCATGGGCCCCGAACTGTTCGCGAAGATGATCTATGCCAATGAGCGTGTCGATACGCCATTGGCCGAACTGGAGCAGATCGGCATCGCAGATCTGAAGCGCAACCAGGCGGCGCTGAAGGAAGCCTGTGCGGCCTATGCGCCGGGCAAGAGCGTCAAGGCGTGCACGGAAAAAGCCGCCACCGTGAAGCCTGATCACGATGATCCGGTGGGCTTTGCCACCAAGCAGCTCGTCGAGCTGCGACGTTTCGTCGAAGAGCACCAGGTGGTGAGCATCCCCGGCACGGAAGAGGCGAAGGTCAAGCAGTCGCCGCCGTACAATTCGCAGAACTCGGCCTACATCGATGTGCCCGGTCCGTACGACGTGAACATGCCGTCGTTCTACAACGTGTCAGCGCCGGATCCCACATGGCCGAAAGCCAAGCAACACGATTACATAGTCAGCAAGTCCGATCTGCTGTTCACCTCGGTGCATGAGGTATGGCCGGGCCACTTCCTGCAGTTCCTGCATTCGAACCGTTCGAAGTCGATCTTCGGCAAGCTGTACGTGGGCTACGCCTTCGCCGAAGGCTGGGCGCACTACGCCGAAGAGATGATGTGGGAGGAGGGCCTGGGAGCCGGCGATCCGCAGACTCATATCGGCCAGCTTTCCAATGCACTGAAGCGCAATGCCCGCTTTCTCTCGGCCATCGGCCTGCATACGAAGGGCATGACGCTGGAACAGTCGCGACGCATGTTCCGTGAAGAAGGCTTCCAGAGCGAGGGTGAGTCCGAGCAGCAGGCCGCGCGCGGCGCCTACGATCCGGCCTACCTGAACTACACCATGGGCAAACTGATGATCCGCAAGCTGCGTGCCGACTGGTGCGCCAGGCATGGCGGTGCCGACGACAAGAAGTGCTGGCGCGATTTCCACGATGCCTTCCTGTCCTATGGCGGTCCGCCCATTCCGCTGGTGCGTGGCGCCATGCTGGGGGAGCCGGCGAAGTCGGTATTCTAGAAGTCACAAGACCACGCAGCGCGTGCTGGTGCGCCAGCCGCTGGGCTGAGCGCAATAAAACAAGGGGGAGAGATGTCGCGGAATATGCAGAGTCTGATCGCGCTGCTTGTCCTGGCTGCACCGGTATACGCGGCAGCGCCACCGGCACCGTTGGGCAGCACGCCGGATGCCGCCGCCATGCCGCGCGTGGAGTTCGTGTTCGAGGAGCGCGTGACGCTGGCACCCACCGTGGTGCTGGGAGAGACCGCCCTCGGGCAGCGCCAGTACATCCCCATCACCGGCGGCAAGGTGGCGGGTCCGAAATTCAAGGGCGAGGTGATTCCGGGCGGCTGGGATTTCCAGCTGCGCCATGCCAGCGGCTGCAATGCGCTGTCGGCCGATTACTTCCTGCGTGCGGAGGACGGCACTGTCATTCACGTCCTCAACGAAGCCTTCAACTGTCCCGGGGCGCCAGGGGAACGCAGCTATGCGCACCCCCGCTTTGAAGCGCCGAAGGGCAAGTACGACTGGATGACGCGCGGCGCCTTTGTCGCAACCATCGAGATCGACAACCCGCCGGGCGCAACGCCACCCGCACCCGGCGCGCCGGCAAAACTCGAAGCCGTCCGCATCAGGTTCTACCAGATCAAATAGGGCCCGCGACGCGCCTGGGTCAGCCAGTTACCTTTTCGGTGAAACCGCCCCAGAACATGCGCTTGCCGTCGAAGGGCATGGGGTTGAACTCGGCCATGCGCGGATCGGCCATGACCTTCTTCATGATCCGGTCGCGATCAGCACGCGACTTGTAGACTATCCAGGAGAACCACACTTCTTCGTTGCGCTTAAGCTTCACGCTTTGCGGGAACGAGGTGACCTTGCCCGGCTTCACATCGTCGGCCATGCACTCGTGATACTCCAGGGCCCCGTATTCCTTCCAGATCTTGCAGCCCAGCCGTGCCATCTTGATGTAGGCAGCGCGTTTGGCTTTCGGAACCGGTACGACGAATCCATCCACATAGCGACCCATGGGAACCTCCGTGATCCTTGTGCTTGGGCGCCCACTATATTCGCGCCGGAGATTCCTGCCACTCAGGTTGCGACCTGACACCAGCGGTGCTGCAGCTTCGACAGGCTGCCCAGTCGATAGAAGCGGCGCAGCGCGGTCACCGCCACGCGCTGCAGGGTGGGGCGATTGGATCCCAGCGCCAGTTCGAGCCTTGCACAGAAGCGCGCTGCGTGACGGGTGGCCGCGGCGTACAAATCCTGCCGCGGACGATCCAGCGTCTGGCTCACATGGGTACGCCTGAAGAGCACATGGTGCAGCTCACGCGGCAAATGGCCGGGATGCTGCCGGCGCAACAGCCACCAGCTCGCCACATATTTGTCCACCTCGGCCTGCAGCTCGAGCTCGAGCTGGGAGACCCCACGGTCATGCTCCGAATTCCACATCAGATAGGAGAAGTGACTGACGCCTTCCAGCGCGGTCCAGAAGTCCGCAATGTTCTCGCCTGTCAGTGACTGCAGGGGATTGCGCGCCTCGAGCCGCTCGAGAACGGCTGCGTCGATGTATACACCCATGTAGGTGTTGCGCTCTGACTCGACCAGTATGACTTCTTCATCCAGCGCGGCGTCGCGACGCACACTCGGCAGTTCATGCCGCTGTGTCAGCAGGAAGTCGCGTATGTCGCTGCCACTGCGCGCGTCGTAGATGGTCTCGAGAAGCCGCTGCAAGGGGCGCAGCATGCTTCAGCTCGTACGCAGAGAAACCTGGGACGCTGACACGCCCAGCTTGTAGAGAAGTCCCTGCGCGCGTTGGCTGCCGGTCTTCAGCCACAGCTCGTACAGGCGCAGCACATCCTTCGACGACCACACGCGCGCCGTGTCGCTGATCTCCCCGATGGCATCCACCACCGACTGGAACTTGCGCGCGAGTTCGTCGAATACCCCACACAGCGCGCGCCTCGATCCGCGTGCTGGCGCCGAGGCCAGCGTGCTGTAGGCGCGGCCACCCATGGCGATGTGGTAGTCGACATCGATCAACCGCCGCTCGAATCCATGCGCGAAGAATCCGGCGACGAACAGCGAAACATCACCCATCCGCTGCAATATGGCGTCACGCTCCACCTGCGTTTCCGCTGCAGCAGCCCGCGCCAGCAGATCGGCCAGTCCTACCCAGCGCTGACCAGGGCGAGTGTCGGCGTGCGAGACCTCGGTGCGCGAGTACAGGGTGAGCAGGCTGACCACATAGTGTGCAGTGTGATCGTCGAGTGACACATGCTGGTGCGACAGGGCCTGGCCGAGCGCATCGCGGAAATACTCGGTGAGATTGTTCACGGGGATGACTTGCGGATCCGATTCAGCGCTCATATGCACCTCGTACGCTGCAACATCACTGGCTCATAACCTTCAGCAATCGCCCGCCGCCGGAATTCCTGCAGTACGGGCTTCACAATCTTAAGCTATGCAATGCACGTGCCCGGCTGGCAGCCGACACGACCGAGTGCCAACAATCAGGGCAAAGCGGGAGGGATTCATGCACAACAACAGAGATGTTCTGCATTTCGGCCTGGCAATGGCCGCGGCTATAGCAGCCGCCACGGCGGTGCCCACATCTGCCCTCGCCGCGCCATCGGTTTATCCCGTCGGCACCACGATCTACCAACCCGAGGCCGCCTGGAACGGTTACACCGTGCTGTCGCTGCTGCGCGATCCCGTCATGGTCATCGACATGAATGGGCGCGTGGTCAAGCAATGGAGCGGCTTCAACAGTTCCGCCGGCGGCCCGGCCCGCGTGCTTCCCAATGGCGAGATCATCGCCGCAGCCGGCGCCTATCAAGGGCATCAGGAGTCGCTGCAACTGCTGCAGAAGGACTTCGCCGGCAACGAGCGCTGGGTATTGAGCGGCGAGGCGGAGATCGAATTGCCGCGCGGCGCAAAGGGACGATCACTGCGGCAGCACCACGACTGGCAGCGCGCGGACTTTCCCGGCGGCTACTACTCACCAGCTTTCACGCCCGCGTCCACTGGCAGTGCAACGCTGGTGCTCACGCACGCCAGCCGCCAACTCGCCACGGTCTCCGATCTGCCGCTGGAGGATGACCGGCTGATCGAATATGGCGCGGATGGCAAGGTGCTCTGGACCTGGCAGATCAGCGATCACATTGATGAGTTGGGTTTCTCCCCGGGGGCACGCGCGGCCATCAAGGCGGGCGCCGGCGGCGGCCCGCCCGGTGGAGGTGCGGCGCCCGGTGCGCCGCCACCGCGTCGCGACTACGACTGGGCGCATGTCAATTCGGCCGCCTACCTGGGCCCCAACCGCTGGTTCGATGCCGGCGACAAACGCTTTGCACCCGAGAATGTGATCATCAGCAGCCGGCAGGCGAGCTTCCTTGCCATCATCGCCCGCGACGGTCACGTGGTGTGGCGCATGGGTCCGGACTTCCGTGAGTCGCCGCCGCTCGCACGCATCGGCCAGATCATCGGCCAGCATCACGCGCACCTCATTCCGAAAGGCCTGCCTGGCGAGGGCAATCTGCTGCTGTTCGACAATGGTGGCGTCAGTGGCTACGGCTTTGAAACGCCGCTCGCGCGCAATGGCTACGGTGGACTGGCGCGCGCCAATTCGCGCGTACTCGAAATCGATCCGGTGAAACTGGAACTGGTGTGGTCCTATGCACCGGGCGATGCTTTCTATGGCACCAACATCAGCGGCGCGCAACGACTGCCCAATGGCAACACGCTGATCACCGAGGGGCCCACGGGTCGCGTGTTCGAGGTGACATCGCAGAAGAAGATCGTCTGGGAGTACATCGCTCCCTCATCCAATGGCGCGCGCAACGCGGTGTATCGTGCCTATCGGCTGCCTTACGAATGGATTCCCCAGCTGCCGAAACCAGCGCAGCAGGCTGTGGTCCCGCCATCGGGCTTCAGCGCGCCCGTGCCTTAGTTGCCCCAGTCCAGATTCAGGATGGCCTTGCCGAACAGCAGCTGATCGGACTTGTGCAGCGAACCCAACCCGTCGCTGCCACTGCCACCGATGTTGACGCCGATGTGGAACTGCGAACGATCCGCGCGCTGGTACAGATACACCAGCTGCCCGCGCGCGCGATCCGTGCGCAGCACCGGATCAATGGTGAGCTTGTAGCGTTCGCGCGTGCCACCCCAGTTGGCCACCATCGACACGGTATGCCCCAGTCGCGGCGACCAGTTGGCGCGCACGATGGCAGAGCTGGTGCGGAAGTTGCGCGTGGTGGCGCCGATGTTCGAATCGAACTCGAAATTGCCGGTCAGCGACAGAGTGGATCCGGCCTTGAGGTTGAAGCCCCAGAAGGGCCGGGTGCTGACCGCGCTTTCCACGGCGATCACGTCCACCAGGTCGCGGCGGTTGATGCCGGCGAATACCCGCACATTGGGGTTGATCTGCCAGCCGTAGGAGCCGCCGATGCCGTACTCGTTGAAGGGGCGGCCCTGGAAGATCTCGTGCGTGTAGTGCACGAAACCATCCATGCCGCTGCCATCCGCGAGATTCATGAAACCCCAGGCTTCGAGGTTCTGCTCTTCATCTGGATTGTGCGTGAGCCTGGTGGAATTGCCCCACACACCGCCGCCGAAGTTGCTGACGCGGCCACCAGAGGGTCGCGGCACATTCCAGTACCACTCGTGATACGCGAAGGTCATGCCTACGCGATTCAGGTTGCCCGCATCGGCACGAAAGCCGGTCGAGGAGCGCACCAGCAGAGAAGTGACCGACAGATGGTCACGCTTGTAGCTGTGCAGCACGCGCCCGGCCTCGCCATTGCGATGTTCAGGCAGATCGTAGGTCGTGGCGATTTCCGGGCTGGCGTCGGATCTGGAAATCGCAACAATGCCTTCGATGGATTGGTGCTCGCCCAGCGTCTGCCGTGTATCGACGGCAGCCACCAGATTCTCGTAACCCGTCGCGCGCCGGTCGGTGATGATGAGGCTGCCGCGGCGCCCCTGCTCGCCATTGCGTTGCAGGCGCGCGATGAAGGTTTCGGATTTGTCGTCGATGGCCACCAGGCGTGAACCATTCTGGCCCGGCTGGATGAAGCTGGTGGCGCGGTCGGAGGCATAGATGGCGCCGATGCTCACCTTCGAGGTCTGCGCGCTGTAGGCCACGGCGACATCCGGATCGGCGATGCTGCGCGTGTACACCAGCGGCATCTGCGCGCCATACATACCAGCGTTCTCGGTGAAGAAGGGACGGTTTTCCGAGAAGGACACCGCAAAACGCCGGTTCACGTCGAACTGGATCTGGTCCGGAGCCACTTCCGAAAAATCCGGATTGACGGTGGCTACCACCTTGCGTCCGGCACCCAGCTTCCACAACACGTCGACGCCGGGATCGAAGGAGGTGTCCTTGCTCGATGCCGCGCCCGCGGGGAAGCTGCTGGCCTGGCGCACGGCCACGTAGGGTCGCAGCTGCAGTGCCTGCTTTTCTCCGTCTACATTCACCAGCGTGAAGGTCTCGTACTGGCACTCCTGGCACAGCTGATCCATGTTCACCGGCAGCAGTGCAACGGTCTCGCGCCGGTCGCGGCCAATGTGTCGCGTCACGTTCAGGGGCAGGTTCAACTTGCCGTCAGCGGTACTGCGTGCATTCAAGGTGGTCAGCGGAATGGACAGCTCGACGGCATAGCCTGCTGCACCGCGCCGGGCCACGGCCGTCCATGCCCCGCTCCACTGCGGTGAGCCAGAGCCCGTACCGCCGGCGATACGGTCATCGAGTACGCCCGCGGCATTGACGCGGAACTCATAGTGACGCTGGCGAGTGCCTTCGGCGTCGATCTGCACCGTGACGTAGTCCTCATTGCCGATGGTGTCGCGGGCGCCCCGCGCCGCCACGATCTGATCCGCCTCGGCATCGCGTGCTTCGATGGCCAGCAGCAGATTGCGGCCGTCATGAGCCAGGCGCACCGTGGTCTGCCAGCTGGTGTCCGCGACGCGGCGCGGATCGATCTCATGCAGCAGAGGCTGCGGTGCAACACCGCTCCATTCCGCCGCGTCGATCTGGCCATCGACAGCAATCGTCAGGTTGTGACGCGCAACGTCATATCCGTCCGCCGCCCAGGCCTGCGTGCCGCTCCACAGCAGAGCCAGTGTGACCATGCGCGTCAGTCGCCCCACACCGACCCATCGGCTGCAGGCTGTGCCGAACACCTTGTCGCCCAACGCGGACTCCCTGACTCGTTCTTGTTCGTGCTGGAATGACCGCCATGGTGCAGGCGAGTTCCACCGGTGATCACAATCACGGCCACCCAGAGTGTGATGCGCGTTCCCGCATATCGAAAGCACCACTGACAGACTCACTTCCATGACGGATCGCGCATTACAGGAAGTTGCCGTGCCGGTCGATCAATTCGAAATCGCCCGGCGCGATCTCGTATTCGCCGCGCGCGTGCAGTCTTCATTCGTGCTGTGCCTTTACGATGAAGTGAATGAGGGCGGCGCGCTGCTGCACATGCAGATCGGCCGACCCGGTCGCGTGATCGATCCCGAGCTCACCGACAACACGCTCTCGACCAATCTGCTGCTGCTGGACAAATGCGTGGCCGAGCTGCGCCACAGTGATCCGCGCGCGCGTCACTGGCAGGCGAAGTTCGTGGCGCATGCCGATGAACGATCGGGTGGTCGCGAGCGCATGCTGGGCGTGCAGAGTTTCGTCGAGGCCTATCTGGAGGATGTGGGCATCGGACTGGTATCGGCGGTGGCTCACACCGAAGAGCCGGTGCAGCTGCGCTTCCGGCCCGCCATGGCGCAATTGCGCTGCGAGCCACTGGACAATGCGCAGCACGGCGACACGCAGCTTCTGCCCCCTTAGCGTGAGTCTCGAGCGCGAACGGCTATTGAAACAGCCGCGGCGCGAAGTCGTTCAGGTAAGCGCGCCAGTTGATCCAGACGTGGCCGCCGCCGCTTTCGTGATACACGTGCTGAATGCCCTGCCGGTCGAGCATGGCACGCGTCGGTGCCACTGAAGCGTAGAGGAAGTCCTCTTTGCCGATGGCGTAGTAGACCAGTTTCATCTCGCGCGCCGATTTCTTCAGCGCATCCACATGGGCCTTCTCGTAGCTCACGGCATTCTCCGCATTGCCCAGTCCCATGCTGAATACGCCGATGTAGCGGAATACATCCGAATGCGGCAGTCCGAACTGCAGCGTGTGCCCGCCACCCATCGACAGACCCGCCATGGCGCGAAACTGCGGCTGCGCCTTGGTGCGCAGCGACGCATCGATCGCGGGAATCAGATCCTTCAGCAGATCGTTGCCGAAGTCCTGGTTGCCCAGCAGGTTGGCGCCGTTGCCCGCGCTGCCACCGACGCCACCGCCGACAGGTGGCTGTGGTGGTCGCTCCGGAGTGTGACCAAAGGGCATCACGATGATCATCGGCTTCGCCTTGCCGGCCGCGATCAGGTTGTCGAGGATGTATTGCGCGTGGCCGGTGGCGGTCCACTCATCGTCACTGTCACCGGCACCATGCACCAGGTACAGCACCGGATAGCGCTTGGCATCGTTCATGTAGCCCGGCGGCGTATAGATGTGTGCGCGGCGCTTCACGCCCAGAGACTTCGACCAGTACTCGAATACCGACACCACGCCATGCGCAATGGCCGGGTTGTAGCTCTGGAACTTGCCCGCCTCACCCGGCATCTCGAAAGTTGAGCGCGTGCCGGCGCGCTGGTTCTTGAAGGTGGTGGCTTGCGGATCGGGCACCGTCGCGCCGTCCACCAGGAAGGTGTAGCGGTAGTTGTCCGGATCCACGGCCTTGTCAGTGGTGACACTCCAGATGCCATCCACCGCCTTGCTCATCTTCAGTCCCGGCGGGCCATTGCCACCGAAGGGAAC
>DATNCK010000417.1:0-8064 GCA_035571575.1 Steroidobacteraceae bacterium
GACTACGCCATGGGCCGCGGCTACGTGCCCTTCCTGCAGATGCCCACACCGGCGAACAAGCCGCTGGCTGACTTCCTGCGCAAAGTCGGCGCCAAAGTCGAACTCGACAAGACTCCGGACTGGCCACCCCAGGGGCCGCCCATCGCCACCGCGGTGTATGACTCTGTGCTCTGGCCCGTTGATCCCGTAGGACCGTAATGACTTTCACACGCCGAACTTTCCTGCGCGACAGTGCGCAGGCTCTGGGTGCTGCCTCGCTGCTGGGCACGCTGCCCGATCTGGCCGGCGCGAAGAACGCACCCGGCCGCGTCTCTGCCAGCGACATCACCGTGAAGGATGTGGCGGGTCTGGCCCTGATCGCCGGCGCAGGCTGCAATGTCGTCGCCCTTCCGGGTGCAGACGGCGCGCTGTTGATTGATGGCGGTCTGGAAGTGAACTCCGCGCTGCTGCTCAAGACCGTGGCCAGCGCGACCAGGACCAGGCGTGTGCACACGCTGATCAACACACACTGGCATCCGGAGCAGACTGGCTCGAACGAAGCCGTGGGCAAGGCCGGCGGCGTCATCATCGCGCATGAGGTCTCGCGCCTGGCACTGACTCGCGCCGAGCAATCGCCGCTGTTCGAAGGCCGCTATGGGCCGTTGCCCGACAAGGCGCGTCCGGTGAAGACGACGTACAACACGGGCACGCTGGACTGGGCCGGGGAGCCGGTCGAGTATCGCTACCTGCCGGCCGCCCACACCAATGGCGACCTGTACGTGCATTTCCCGCGGCGCAATGTCCTGGTCGCGGGCGGTCCTGCAGGCGCCGACCACTGGCCGTTGATCGACTACATCAATGGCGGTTTCATGCATGGCTTCCTGCGTTCGTACGAGATCCTCACCGAAGTCGTGAAGCCCGACACCGTCATCATTCCGGCCTACGGCCGCACGTTGACCGGTGCCGAGGTTGCGAAGCAGAAGGACATGTACTGGGAGCTGTTCCGGATGTTCTTCCAGTCCTTCAACAAGGGTTATGGACCGCAGGACATCGTGGCGGAACACCCGCTGAAGAACTACGAGGCGCAGTACGGCGATCCGGCCAAGTTCCTGGAATACGCGTACCACAGCACGCAGCTGGCCACGATTCCGCACTGAGGGCTGCACATTGCGGGTATTGCTGGCGCGGATGACGGCCGGCAATGCTTGAGGCATGCTCCAGCGCATGGCCGACTCCTCACTGCTCTCCACCTACCTGCGCCTGCGTCCCGACAGCAGCATCGAAACCCTGCCTGCGGAAGGATTCTGGCAGCAGCTCATGGGCGGCCAGCTCGGCAATTTCCACCATGAATACCTGGTGACCACCTCCCCTTACAGCGCGAACTGGCCTTCCTGGGAGTGCCATCCGCTGGGTGAGGAGATCGTCTGCCTGCTCTCCGGCCGAGTGACGCTGATCCAGGAACGCGATGGCGCAGTGCATCGGGTGGAGTTGTCGAAGGCCGGAGATTTCGCACTGAATATCCGCGGCACCTGGCATACGGCCGACGTACACGAGGAATCGCTGTTGCTGTTCATCACCGCCGGTGAAGGAACGCAGGTGCGACCGCGGACCTGAACGGGATTCCAGGAGAGCATCGATGAAAGCAAGGCTCGCTGTCGCCGCAATGTTGTGTGCCACCACGTGGCTGACCTCGGCCTCACCAGTGCAGGCCGCAGAATCCGTCGCCGCCCGACTGCAACGCCTGGAAGATCGCGAGCAGATCCTTGAGTTGCTGACCGCCTACGGCGCCACGCTCGACCGTCATGACTTCCCCGCCTTCGGCCTGCTGTTTGCCGAGGATGCGGAATACGGCGGTGGTCCCTCACCCACCCGCGGCCGTGCCGCCATCCAGGCACAGCTGGAAAAGCAGATCACCAGCAATCCCATGAATCTGCCGCCACCCAACAACCACCTGTTCTTCAATCCCTCGATTCATGTCGACGGCGACCGGGCCACGGCGCACAGCCTGGGCGCCTATGTGGCGCCGGATCCGGCCACGAAGACCACGCGCATGGTGTTCTTCGTCTCGTACGACGACATCTTCGTGCGACGCAACGGCCACTGGCTGTTTCAGAAGCGCGTGCTCGGCAGCGGCGGTACCCCTGCCCCGGCGGCGACGAAATGAGCGGGCCTGCGGTGAGCGGATATCAGGGCGGCTGCCTGTGCGGCGCCGTGCGTTACAAGGTCGATGCCGAACCGCTGGTGGTGCGCGCCTGCTGGTGCCGCGTGTGCCAATACATGGCCGCGGGTAATGCCTCGATCAACCTGGCATTTCCCGCCGCGGCCGTGACGATAACCGGAGAACTTCGGGACTTTCCCAGCACGGCGGACAGCGGCAATCACATGCACCGACGCTTCTGCCCACGTTGTGGCGTGCACGTGACCAGCGCTGCCGATGAGCGGCCGCAGCTCCTCGTCATTCGTGCCGGCACACTGGACGATCCGGATCGCATCGCGCCACAGATGCTGATCTGGACCGCATCGGCGCCGCACTGGGCGCAGCTGGATGCCTCACTGCCGCAGCATGCCGGCCAGGCGCCACCTCCTTCGCTACGGTAGAAGATGGGAGCCAGGCGACGCGGACCGGTGCTGCAGGGTTTCGCGCCCATCGCCGACCGGCACGCCAAGCTGCTGATACTGGGTTCGATGCCGGGCGCCGCGTCGCTGGATGCGGCCCAGTACTACGCGCATCCACGCAATGCCTTCTGGCCCACGGTCGAGGCAGTGTGGAATATCCCGACGAGACTCGACTACACCGCGCGCAAGCGCGCGCTGCGCAAGGCCGGCATAGCCGTCTGGGATGTGCTGGCAAACTGCAGGCGCAGCTCCAGCCTCGATGCAGACATCGAGCATGGCTCCATCGTCGTGAATGACTTCGTCGCCTTCTTCCGGCGCCATCCACGCATTCAGTTGATCGCCTTCAATGGCGCCACGGCCGAGGCGCTGTATCGGCGCCATGTTTTGCCGGCACTGCCTGTGTCGTTGCAGCAGATTCCGACGCTACGCATGCCATCGACCAGCCCGGCGCATGCGGCGTTGTCGCTGCAAGGCAAAGCGCAGCAGTGGAAGGAACTGCTGCGCTTACCGCCCGGCGCGGGCTGACACCAGAACGCTGTTATCTGACCAGCGCTGCCACGCGTGGCGGAGTGCGACGCGCGGACTCGTACACCTGGAGCAGCGTTGGCTGATTCACCTTGGCCACTGTGGCACCGATCAGCTTCTGCTCGCAGCGGTCACGGTTGCCGCGCGATGCAAGGTCACCGTGATCGAGCCGCGCGCAGACGCGATCGGCGGCTTCCTCGATACGCTTCAGCAACTGCGTCGCCCCAGCCACGGTATCGACATCGATGGCGGAGTAGCGCACCGCGACATCCGGGCCTGTGACCGCACCGGCCAGAGCCGGTACCGACAGGCCGAGCGCCATGGCGGCCGCCAACACGCCACCGCAGAAAGAAGGTGATTTCGAAGTGGTCATAATTCGTCTCCTCGGGCGCGAAAGGAAGTCGCGCGGGCAGCGTTGCACCTGGAGCCATCTCCATTTACGTATCTGCTTATCAGGACGTCATCGATGCGCAAAACACGACATCGCCGGCGTTAAGATCGAAGCGGAGGGGAATTGGCTTACGGAGGAGCTCGGGTGACGGAACTCACGCAATTGTTGCGCCAGGTGCAGGCCGGCGACCCGGACGCGCGCGAAGCGCTGTTCGCGGCGGCCTATCCGGGCCTGACGCAGCTGGCGCGCGCGCGACTGCGCGATGGCGGACGCAGCACGCTGCTCGACACGCGCAGCCTGGTGCATGAGTCCTTCCTGCGCTACGTGCAGAGCGGTGCACTGCGCGCCGAAGATCGGCGCGCGTTCTTCGCCTATGCATCGCAGGTGATGCGCTCGGTGATCGTCAGCAGCGCGCGCGAGCGCACTGCACAGAAACGCAACGCAGGGCACCGGCCCATCACGTTGTCGGAACGGATCTCGCAGCAGGTGCCGGCCGGTGAGGAGTCGATCCTGCGTGTGCACGAAGCGCTGGAGTCGCTGGAGCAGGTGGATTCACGCCTGGCACAGGTGGTGCAGATGCGCTACTTCGGCGGCTACAGCGAACAGGAGATAGCAGACACCCTTGGGGTCAATGAACGCACAGTGCAGCGGCTGTGGCTGAAGGCGCGATTGATGTTGCGGGCGGCAATGGAATCATAACTATGGGATTGTCTACACAGGAAATGACACGGCTGAGCGAACTGCTCGATCAGTCGCTGCCTTTGCCGGCCGCCGCGCGGCGCACCTGGCTTGATTCACTCCCCGGCCAGGACAAACCCCTGGTGCGTACGCTGCGCGAAGCCCTGCTGGCGGATGACCCTTCAACGATAGTCGACGCCGTACTGGATCAGCCGCCGCGCCTCGAAGAGGTTGCGGCCACGGCGCAAGGCCCCGACCGCAAGGCCGGCGAACGGCTCGGCGCCTATGAATTACTGCGACCGCTGGGTTCCGGCGGCATGGCTGAAGTCTGGCTGGCGCGACGCGCCGATGGTGCATTCGAACGGCAGGTGGCGCTTAAGATTCCGCGACTGCGCGATATGCCCGCCGAAATGGCCGAACGCTTTGCGCGCGAATGCCGCATTCTGGCGACGCTCGAGTGCCCGGGCATTGCGCGACTCTACGACGCTGGCGTCGATGTCTCCGGCGTGCCCTACATCGCGATGGAGTATGTGCAGGGCGAACCACTGACTACCTGGTGCGACGCGCGCGGCCTTGATACGGCTGCACGTATCGCGATATTCCTGCAGGTACTGGAACCAGTCAGCTATGCACACGCGCGTCAGGTCATTCATCGCGACCTGAAGCCTTCCAATATCCTGGTGACCCAGCAGGGCGAAGCGCGCCTGCTCGACTTCGGTGTGGCGCGACTGCTGCAGGTGGAGCCTCATGCGCCATCGCTGACGCGCAATTATGGCCGCGCGCTGACACCCGAATATGCAAGCCCGGAACTGCTGCGCAGCGAACCCATCGATCAGCGCAGCGACATCTACTCCCTGGGCGTAGTGCTGCACGAACTGCTCACGGGGGCCCGGCCCGGACAGAGTGCGCCGCTCCCCGCGCACGGACGCACCGAGCTGCGCGGCGCACTGCGCAACGTCGTCGACAAGGCACTGGCCAATGTACCGGCGGATCGCTACGCGGATGCAGCGAGTCTCGCGGCAGCGCTGCGGCAGGCCAACGAACCGGCTTCGGCGCGACCCTGGTGGCGGCAAGCGCGCGCTGTCCTGCCTGCCGCATTGATCGTCCTCGCCATCGTCAGTGCCCTGCTGGTTTACCGTCACCGTGCCGCGCCGGCGCCGGCATCTGCCGCGGCTTCACCCGCCACTTCGCTGCCTGTCAACGCCGCACCCGCGGTCAGCGCATCGACCATCGCCGTGCTGCCCTTCGTCGACCTGAGCGAACAGAAGGACCAGGGAGTGCTTTCCGACGGACTGGCCGAGGAGCTGCTTTCACTGCTGACCAAGATTCCGGAGCTGCGCGTCACGGCCCGTGCTTCTTCCTTCGCGTTCCGCGACCGGCGTGCCGACATTCCGGCCATCGGCCGCCAGCTGAGCGTCGCCAACATCCTCGATGGCAGCGTGCGCAAATCCGGCAATCGCCTGCGCTTTGCGGTGCAGCTGGTTCAGGCGAGCACCGGAACCGTGGTGTGGTCGGAGACCTACGACAGCGAGATCAAGGATGTCTTCAAGCTGCAGGAAGATGTGGCGGGTAAAGTAGTCGAAGCGCTGAAGCTGCGCCTGCTGGCCGATCAGCGCATCCCCCCGGCCGAGCGCACGGCGAATGTTCCCGCCTATGAGCAATACCTGCTGGGCCTGAAGTACCGCGAGAGCAAGTCGCTCGACGACAAGCGGCGCGCCATGGCGGCCTTCGAAAAATCCGTATCGCTGGATCCCACCTTCGCGCGCGGCCATGCCGCCATGGCGCTGGTGGCGGTGGACATTGGCGGCCTCACCGTCGATCGCTCCATGTACGAGGTGGCGCGCGCACGGGCGGATCGCGCGCTGGAAATCTCTCCCCGGCTGGCTTCGGCCTACGTGGCGCGTGCCTTCGTGCGCATGCACAACGACTGGGATTTTGCCGGCGCACGCGCGGATCTGGACCTGGCGCTGGGCATCGACCCGAACAGCCTGGGCGTGCAGCAGTTGCTGTCAAGCTATCTGATGGTGACTGGCAAGCCGGTGGAATGCCTCACGGTCGCGCAGAGCGTGGTCGAACGCAATCCGCTGTCAGCTGGGGCATGGAGCGGTCTGGCGGAAGCCTACATGGGAGTGCGCGACTTCCCCAACGCCCGCAAGGCGCTGCAGCGCGCCGGCGAGCTGATGGCGGATTCGCCGGCTCTGCAGCAGCAATGGGCCCTGCTGGAACTGTATGGCGGCAATTACCGCGAGGCGCTGCGGCGGGCGCGGCTGGTCGAGGAGCCCCATTACCGTGATTTCGTGGTGTCGATGACGGCATGGTCCGCGGGCCAATCCGCAGAAGCGCACGCCGCATTGCAGAGACTGATCGACGAGGTGCCGAAAGTATTTGGCGCTCAGATCGCCATGGCCTGGGCGTGGCAGGGCAATCGTGAAGAGACCTTCCGCTGGCTGGAACGCGCGCTGGACCTGCACGACGCGGGCCTGATGGGCATCAGAAGCCTGCCGGAGTTCGACAAGTTCCGCAGCGATCCACGCTTCAACACGGCGCTGAAGCGCATGAACCTCACGTCGTGATCTGCGCATTGCCGCGGCCATCACGTCGCTAACGCGGCAGCGCGCTATTCGTAGCGCAATGCGTCGATGGGATTGAGGCTCGCTGCGCGCCGCGCCGGCACGAAGCCGAACAACACGCCCACTGTCGCCGAGGCCGCAATGGCCAGCAGCACGATCAGCGGGCTGATGTACATGGGCCACCCGAGCAATTTGGCCATGGTAAAGGCCACTGAAGCCCCCAGCGTGAGACCAATCAGACCGCCCACCATGCACAGCAACACAGCTTCGGTGAGGAACTGCCCGAGAATGTCGCTGCCGCGCGCACCGATGGCCATGCGCAGCCCGATCTCACGCGTGCGCTCGGTGACCGACACCAGCATGATGTTCATGATGCCGATGCCGCCAACGACCAGCGAGATCGCCGCCGTGGCCGCCAGCAACAGGCCCAGCGTCTGTGCCGCCTGATTGCGCGTCTGCAGGATCTCCGCGAAGTTGCGGATGATGAAATTGTTTTCCTTGTCCGCGGTGATGCGGCGCCGCTCGCGCAGCACCTTTTCCAGATCGGACTGCACATCGGCGAGGCTGTAGCGCGAATCCACCTTCACCAGCAGCGCACCGACCTGGTCCGGCGCACCGAGGCGCCCGACCAGCCGCGAACGCGCCGTGGAGATGGGCACGATCACCACGTCATCCTGGTCCTGGCCGCCGGCCTGACCTTTCTCCGACAGCACGCCGATCACCGTGAAGGGCGCATTGTTCATGCGGATGGTCGAGCCCAGCGGATCGGTACCGGCAAACAGCTCGCGCGCCACCGTGTTGCCGATCACCGCAACCTTGGCGCCGGAAGAAGCTTCACGTGCATCGAAGAAGCGCCCCTTGGCAACGCGCCAGTCCTGCACTTCCTGGTATTCGGCGCCCACGCCCTGAGCCTGCGTGCTCCAGTTGGCATTGCCGAGCACCAGCGTGACATTGCCGTTGAGCCGGCCGGAAACGGCCGCGACACCGGTCACGCCGTCACGTACCGCGCGCAAGTCTTTCTCCGTCAGCGGCGGCGCGGAGCCGAAGCCGCCGCGGCGGCCGCCCACATTCGCCGAACCGGGGAAGATGGTGAGCTGGTTGGTGCCGAGGCTCGCGATCTGGTCTTCGATCTGTTTGCTCGCGCCGCTGCCGATGGCCGACATCACGATCACCGACGCCACGCCGATGATGATGCCCAGTGTGGTCAACACACTGCGCAGCACATTCAGCCGCAGCGCGATGAGCGCAGTGCGCAGGTATTCCAGGATGCTCATATCGGTGCCTCCGACACAGCCCGATCTTCGA
>DATNCK010000418.1:0-2889 GCA_035571575.1 Steroidobacteraceae bacterium
GGTCATGACCTACTTTCTGGCACGGCGACCCATCGAGCAGCACGTGGGCATGCGCATGTTCCAGGCCGTGATCGTGTTCGGTCTCGCCACGCTGGTGTTCGGCGTCTCGCAGAACCTGTGGCTGTCTCTGGGCGCGCTGGCCATCATGGGGGCCGCCGATCAGATCAGCGTGGTCATCCGGCTGTCGCTGGTGCAGCTGGCAACACCGGATGACATGCGCGGCCGCGTCAGTGCGGTCAACTTCCTGTTCGTGAATGCCTCCAACCAGCTGGGTGAGTTCGAGAGCGGCGTGACGGCCGCCTGGTGGGGGGCGGTGCCCGCGGTGATCGTCGGCGGCGTGGGCAGCATCGTGATCGCGCTGCTGTGGATGCGGCTCTTTCCCACGCTGCGGGATGTCCAAAAGCTGGAGTAGACTCCGGCGTTCCAACAACTGTCAGGGGACGATGCCATGTGCGATCACGATTCCATGGATGTCATGCAGAAGGCCGGCGAACTGTCGCGCCGCCAGTTCGGAGCCCTGGGAATGGGCGCCGCCGCCGTGATCGCCATGCTGCCGCGCGCGGCCAATGCGGTGGAAGTTTCGGAGTCCGAAGTCACCATCAAGACTCCGGATGGCAACTGCGATGCGCATTTCGTGCATCCCAAGACCGGCGCGCATGCGGCCGTGCTGGTATGGCCCGACATCTTCGGCCTGCGCGATCCGTTCCGTCAGATGGGCAAGCGGCTGGCGGAAAATGGCTACTCCGTACTCACGGTGAACCCCTTCTATCGCACGCAGAAGGCGCCCACTGCACCGCCGAATCCGAATTTCAGCGATCCGCCCACCCGCGATGCGCTGATTAAACTGGCGGGCACGCTGAACGCCACCACGCACAACACCGATGCCAATGCCTTCGTCACCTGGCTGGATTCGCAGTCGCAGGTCGACAAGAAGAAGAAGATCGGCACCGAGGGCTACTGCATGGGTGGTCCCATGGTGTTTCGCACGGTGGCAGGACGCGCTGACCGCATCGGTGCCGGTGCCACCTTCCACGGTGGCGGCCTTGCGACCAAGGCTGCAGACAGCCCGCACCTGCTGATTCCGAAGATGAAGGGCAGCCTACTGATCTGCATCGCGGAGAATGATGACAAGACCGATCCGGAGGCCAAGAACATCCTGCGCAAGGCCTTTGACGATGCGAAGGTGCCCGCCAAGATCGACGTCTATCCGGCGCAGCATGGCTGGTGCGCCATCGACTCACAGGTCTACAACAAGGAACAGGCCGAAAAGGCCTATGCCTTGAAGATCGAGCTGTACAAGAAGGCACTGGCATAACGCGGAACCTGCGATTATGGAAAGCCCGTGGCCGCGCGATCGTGATCGCGGCCACGGCGCCAACCGCCCGCGCCGTCTAATTTATCCCCACGAATTTCTTTCGCGAGGGACAGCCATGTTCGGTGAAGAGCGCTCCTACTTCCGCTATGTCGTCGTCGCGCTGGTCGGCCTGATGGCGGTCGGCTTCTGGCTGATGTCGAACAAGCCTGGCTGATTTTCGCTGAACCCTTGGATGGCCGCCCGCAACGCGGCCATTCCGCGGCGGCCGCTGCTCTGTCGGGCGGCCTTCGACGCCGCCGGTTGACGGCCTCGGCTGGTCAACCGCTTCTACCCTCCATCCGTTGTTTCCTGCTCGAGGACCTGTGCCCGGGCGCGATCGGTGTCAACCGATGTCCCGTCCGTGCGTTGTCGTACTGGATGAGGATCGCCCATGCACCACTGCCCTGCTGCCGCCTCTGCTACGCTGCTGGCCGTCTTGGCGGCTAGCCCGCAGGGAGGGGCTTTCTTGTCGGCGACGGCGGACCCCGCAGCACAGACGCTGAACGGCTTCCTGGCGGAAGTGGAGCGCAAGGCCTTCCGCATGGCGCAGATGGCGCTGCGCCACGATGACGACGCTCTCGATGCCGTGCAGGACGCGATGCTGCAACTGGCGCGCCGCTATGCAAACCGCCCGGCCGCGGAATGGCGCCCGCTGTTTTACCGCATCCTCGAGAACCGCATCCGTGACCTGCAGCGGCGCCGCACCGTGCGGGGCCGCATCATGGCCTTCATGCCGTGGAGCCGCGATGCCGAAGAGACGGATTCGGATCCGGTCGAACGCGCGCCTGATCCCGCTCCGGGACCTGTGGCACAGGTGGAAGGCAGCCAGATCGGCGTAGCGCTGCAACAGGCCGTGGGCCTGCTGCCGGCGCGACAGCGCGAAGCCTTTCTGCTGCGCAACCTCGAAGGGCTCGACGTGGCCGAAACCGCCCGCGCCATGGGCTGCAGTGAAGGCAGTGTGAAAACGCATTATTCCCGCGCGGTGCAAAATCTGCGGGAACAGCTGGGTGAGTACATGACATGAGCAACGAACCAGAACCCTCGCCATTCGAACGTCGTGCACGCGAGCTGCTGCGCGAGAGCGTCGATCATCTCGATGCCGCGACACGCTCGCGCCTGACCCAGGCACGCCATGCCGCATTGGCGGCGCGCAGCAGAACCCAGCCGAAGTGGCTGGATCTGCGGGTGCTGGCTCCCGGCGGCGCCGTGGCCGCGGTGGCGCTGGTTGCAGTGTTGCTGTGGGGTGGTCCGTCTCACCATCCAGCGAATGATTCCGGTGGCGAGATGGATGATCTGGAACTGCTGACCGACTCCGACGGCTACGAGCTGTCGCAGGAACCGGATCTGGATTTCATCGAGTGGGCCGCAGCCATGGGCGAGACGGATCCGGTGGGCGCCTGATGCGGCGCGCGTTGCTGCTGTGTGCCTTGTCGGGCTGCGGTTCCGCAGGAGCACTGGCCGCGCAACCGCCCGTGGATGCAGATCTGCTGGAATTCCTGGGGTCGGTCGACAGCGATGATGACGCCTGGCAGGAA
>DATNCK010000419.1:0-8127 GCA_035571575.1 Steroidobacteraceae bacterium
CGCGCCGCCGAAGCGGCGGCGCGGGCACGCGGCCGGCACTTGCTGGTGCTGGATGCGGTGACTGGCGGCGATGGCGCCCGGCTCTATGAGCGACTGGGATGGACGCGGGTGGGCGATATTCCGCGCTATGCGTTGTGGCCCAGCGGCGGTTACGTGGGTACCACTTACTACTACCGCGACCTGTCTAGCTGACCGGCTCGAAGCGGCCGTGATCTAAGAATGCGGCCACCTGTTCGACCACCTGTGAAGAGAACCACATGCCGGTGTGACTGACCGGCAGCACGCAGCGATCCGTTGCGCCTTCCAGTTCTGTTTCGTGCAAGGCCACGGTGCCGTCGTTGGGACCTTCCAGCCGCGTCACCAACCGCCCGAGACCATGTGCCTTGGTGCCGGCAATGAGGCCCAGCTGGGCGCGAAACGGCCAGCGCGCCGGCACGCCGGGCGCCAGCACACCTTGCGCAAGCACCGCGCCACCCACGGTACCCAGCAGGCGCCGCGCAGGTCCGAAGGCGGACAGTGCGCGTGCACTCTGACTGCCGCGCACGGGCGTTCCCATGAACACCACGCGGCAGAAATCACCGCTGAAACGATCGGGCGCCAGCGCGCCGGTCTCGAACATCCGGTAGATGACGATGCCGCCGAGGCTGTGACCCAGCAGGTGCACCGGCGCCAGCGTGCGCCGCGCCAAGGCCAGCGCGTAGCGGGCGCAGCGGCGCGCCACCTGGTCCATGGATTCCGCCAGCGATGAATAGGGAAATATGCGCAGCGCCCAGCCGTGGCGCGCGAGCTGACGCCGCATGAACAGCGATTCGGCGCCGGTGGTCCACAGTCCGTGGACGAACAGCACGGTGCCGCGCAGCGGCAACCCGCGCGATGCCGCGGGTTCAGCCCGGGTTTGGCGTGCGGACACGAATCGACAGCTCGCGCAGCTGCGCCTCGCTCACGGGTGTGGGCGCATCAGTCAGCGGATCGGCTGCGGTCTGCGTCTTCGGGAAGGCGATGACATCACGGATGCTGTCGGCGCCTGCCATCAACATCACCAGGCGATCGAGACCGAAGGCGATGCCGCCATGTGGAGGCGCGCCGTATTTCAGTGCATCGAGCAGGAAGCCGAACTTGCGGCGCGCTTCCTCGGCGTCGATGCCCAGCAGGCCGAACACCACCGACTGCATGTCGGCGCGGTGGATACGCACCGAGCCGCCGCCGATTTCCGAACCGTTGAGCACCATGTCGTAGGCCTTGGCCACGGCATTACCCGGATCTGCGGACAGGGCCGCAGGATCATCGACCTTCGGCGCCGTGAAGGGATGATGCATCGCCACCCAGCGCTTCGCATCGGCGTCGTACTCGAACATCGGGAAGTCGACCACCCACAGCGGACGCCAGCCCTTCTCCACCAGCTTCAGATCCTGCCCGATCTTCAGGCGCAGCGCGCCCAGTGCATCGCTCACTATCTTGGCACTGTCGGCGCCGAAGAAGATCAGATCGTTGTCCTGCGCACCCGTGCGCTGCAGGATGCCTGCCACCGCTTCGTCGCTGAGGAATTTCAGGATGGGCGAGGACAGGCCGTCGCGACCCTTGGCCTTGTCGTTCACCTTGATGTAGGCCAGACCCTTGGCGCCATAGCGCGCCACGTAGGCGGTGTAGGCATCGATCTCGCTGCGGCTGATGCCGCCGCCGCCCGGCGCGCGCAATGCCGCGACGCGACCATTGGGATCTTTTGCGGGACCGGCGAACACCTTGAAGTCGCAGCCGGCCACGAGATCAGCCACATCCACCAGTTCCAGCGGCACGCGCAGATCCGGCTTGTCGGAGCCGTAGCGCCGCATGGCTTCGGCGTAGGTCATGCGGGGGATGGGATTGGGCAGCTCAGCCGAAATCGTGTTCGCGAACAGATCGCGGATCAGCCCTTCCATGAGCTGCATGATTTCTTCCTGCGACAGGAAGGAGGTCTCGATGTCGAGCTGGGTGAACTCAGGCTGGCGGTCGGCGCGCAGATCCTCGTCGCGGAAGCATTTGACGATCTGGTAGTAGCGGTCGAAGCCCGACACCATCAGCAGCTGCTTGAAGATCTGCGGCGACTGCGGCAGCGCGAAGAAGCTGCCGGGATGTGTGCGGCTGGGAACCAGGTAATCGCGCGCGCCCTCGGGCGTGGCCTTGGTCAGCATCGGCGTTTCGATGTCGATGAAACCGTGATCGTCCATGTAGTGGCGCATGGCACGCGTGACACGATGGCGCAGCCGCAGGCGCTGGCTCATCTCCTCGCGCCGCAGGTCGAGGTAGCGATAACGCAGCCGCACTTCCTCGCCCACCTGTTCGTCGAGCTGGAAGGGCAGCGGCTCGGAACGGTTCAGCACGGTAAGCTGCCTGGCCAGCAACTCGATCTTGCCGGAGGCCAGATTGGCGTTGGCTGTGCCCGCCGGGCGGGCCCGCACCAGGCCACGAACCTGGATGACGAATTCACTGCGCAGCCGCTCCGCCTCGGCGAACAGTTCGGCCTGATCCGGGTCGAACACGATCTGCGCCAGACCCTCGCGGTCGCGCAGGTCGACGAAGATCACCCCGCCATGGTCGCGCCGGCGGTGCACCCAGCCGGCCACAGTGACCTCCTGGCCGGCCAGCTGTTCGTTGACCTGGCCGCAATAATGGCTGCGCATCAGCATTTCCGTCGGAAAAATGGGGTGCGCAGTATACTTCGAGGCCGGCCAACGGCAGCACAATCCCCAGGGGTCCAAGTCCATGAATGCACAACTGAAGCCCAGCCAGACTGGCGATTTCCGCCTCCTGATCGGCGGCAAGCTGGTCCCCGGCGCATCCACCATCGACGTGATCAATCCGGCCACGGAACAGGTGGTCGCCGCCTGCCCCCGCGCCGATGTGGCGCAGGCCAACGAGGCCGTGGCTGCGGCCAAGGCGGCTTTTCCCGGATGGGCCGCTACGCCATTGGCCGAGCGCCGCGCACTGCTGCTGAAGCTGGCCGACGCCATCGACGCGCGCAAGATGGATCTGGCGCGGCTGCTCACGCAGGAGCAGGGCAAACCGCTGAACGGCGCCATCTTCGAGCTGATGGTGGCCAGCGGCAACATCCGCGGGCTGGCGGCGCTGGAGCTGCCGGTGGAGACCGTGAAGGACACCGATGAAGCCAAGGTGGTGCGCGTGCGCTCGCCTCTGGGCGTCGTGGCCGCCATTACGCCGTGGAATTTTCCGGTGATCATGATGGTGACCAAGCTGACGCCGGCGTTGCTGGCCGGCAATACCGTGGTGGTGAAGCCTGCACCCACCACTCCACTGACCACGCTGAAGGTCGGTGAGCTTTGTGCGGAGATCTTCCCGCCCGGGGTGGTCAATGTGATCGCAGACGCGAACGACCTCGGTGGTGTACTGACCGCGCATCCGGATGTGGCCAAGATCGCTTTCACCGGCTCCACGGCCACGGGCCGCAAGGTGATGGCCAGCGCCGCGGCCACACTGAAGCGCCTGACGCTGGAACTGGGCGGCAACGACGCGGCCATCGTGCTCGATGACGTGAATCCGCAGGAAATCGCCCCCAAGCTGTTCTTCGCCGCGATGGTGAATTCGGGCCAGGTGTGCCTGGCCGCCAAGCGCATCTTCGTGCCAGAGTCGATCTACGACGCCGTGTGCGCGGAGCTGGCGAAGCTCGCCGCCGCCGCCAAGGTGGGCAATGGACTCGACAAGGGCGTGGAGTTCGGCCCGCTGCAGAACCGCATGCAGTTCGAGAAGGTGAAGGCCATCATCGAAGACGCGCGGGCGCAGGGAAAGATCATCGCCGGCGGCGAGCCACATGAAGGACCGGGTTTCTTCATCCGTCCCACCATCGTCAGCGGACTGCCGGACAGTGCGCGGCTGGTGTGCGAGGAGCAGTTCGGCCCGGTGATGCCGGTGCTCAAGTACTCGAAGCTGGAAGATGCCATCGCGCGCGCCAATGCTTCGGAATATGGCCTCGGCGCCACGGTGTGGTCGGCGAGCCCGGAGCGCGCCTATGAAGTAGCGATGAAGCTAGACACCGGCACGGTGTGGATCAACAAGCACCTGGATCTGCCGCCGGATGTGCCGTATGGCGGCACCAAGCAGTCAGGTTATGGCGTGGAGCTGGGCCAGCAGGGACTGCTGGAATTCACGCAGACCAAGATCATCAACATGGCCAAGTGAGTCCGCTCACACTTTGTTGAGATACCAGGCACGGTCCGTTTCGGTCACTTCAGCTTCGAAACGGGCCAGTTCCTGCCGCTTGATTGCCAGATACACCTTCAGGAACCCGGCACCCAATGCATCGCGCAGGAAAGGCGCCGTACCTGCACGCTCCAACGCCGCCTGCCAAGTAACAGGCAGGGCTGCGGCCGCGACGCCTGATTCCAGGCCGGCTTTCGGCGCATAACCATTACCCGTCACCGGCGCTCCGGGATCAAGTCGTCCTTCGATGCCCATCGCGGCGCCGGCCAGCACTGCTGCCGCGGCGACATACAGGTTCACATCCGCACCGCAGAAGCGATGCTCCACATGTCGTGAAGCGGGCGGGCCCGCCGGCACCCTGAGGCTCACGCTGCGATTGTTGACGCCCCAGTTCACCGCCACCGGCGCATAGCTTTCGCGCTGAAAGCGCCGATACGAATTGCCATTGGGCGCGAAGGCGAGAAAGGCATCGCCCGCACTGGCCATCATGCCCGCGATGGCATGGCGCAGCAGCGGCGTACCTGCCGGATCTTCGCTGGCAAAAGCATTGCGGCCCTCGCGATCGGCCAGGCTCAGATGCAGATGCGCACCGGAGCCGGCACGCTGCGTGAAGGGCTTGGCCATGAAGCTCGCGATCAACCCATGACGCGAGGCCACGCCCTTGATCAATCGCTTGAACTGCACGGCCTCATCCACCGCGGTCAGTGCATCGTCGCGATGCTGCAGCGTGATCTCGAACTGCCCTGGCGCATATTCGGACATCACCGTGCCGGCCGGCAGACGCTGCGCCGTGGCGGCATCGAGAATCTCCCGGAACAGCGCGGCGAGATTGTCGAGCCGCGCCAGACTGTAGGCCTCGATCTGTTCGCTGCCGTCGCGCGATGCGGACTCGGAGCCTGCGGGCCGATAGCTGCCATCGGCTTCGCGGCGCAGCAGGTAGAACTCCAGTTCGCAGGCGAATACAGGTCGATAACCCAGCGCGGCAACACTTTCGATGGCGCGCACCAGACAGTGACGCGGATCGGCCGGCGCGGGAGCACCGTCGAGCTCGTACATCGACAGCATCACCTGTCCGGTGCGTTCCAGCCATGGCGCGATGCGCAAGGTGCCGGGCACGGGGCGACACACCTTGTCGGCATCGCCCGCCTCCCACACGAGGCCCGTGGCCTCGACATCGGCGCCGGTGACATCCAGCCCGAGGATGGAGCCGGCCACATTGCGGCCATGGGCGTACAGAGCTTCGAGTTCATGCCGACGCAACGTCTTGCCCCGCGTAACGCCGGAGGGATCGGTGAGCAGCAGCTGCACCGCGTCCACGGCGGGATGGCGCGCGAGAAATTCCTGCAATTCGGTGTTCATGCGGCTCGCATCAGCGGCGAGAATTCATCCAGCGCCGCATCGAAGGTGTTCAGGAAGGCTTCAACCTGCGCCGGCGTAGTCACCGGCGAGCACAGCATCATGTTGTGGAAGGGAGTGAGCAGGAAGCCCCGGTTCAGCAGATACAGGTGCAGCGCGCCCAGCAGCGGATGATCGATGGCCGCAAGGCTCTGGCGGCCGGTGCGCGGTGCAGGTGCGGCGCCGAATTCCAGCCGCGCGCCGACGCGGCTCACCTGCCAGCCCAGCGCATGCCGCCTGAAGAGCATCTCGATGCCCTCTGACAACTGCATCGCGCGTTGCGCCATGCGCTGGTAATTGGCGGGCGTCATCAGTTCGGCGAGGCTTGCGGCCAGCGCCGCCAGCGCCAGCGGATTGGCAGACAGTGTGGTGCCGACGCCGGAGTGCCCTGCTTCACGCTGCGCATCGGCAGCCAGAATGCGCGCGGCGATCGCCTCATCATGACCGAATACGGCGCAGGGCAAACCACCTGCGATGGCCTTGCCGCAGACCAGGAAATCCGCAGCGATACCGTGCATGCGCGCATAGCCACCCGGTCCGGACGACAAAGTATGCGTCTCGTCGATGACGAGCGGCACTTCGTGCCGCGTGCAGGCAGCTCGCAACGATTCGAGGAAACCGGGTGCGGGCAGCACCATGCCGGCATTGGTCATGACCGGCTCGGCCAGAACGCAGGCGATGTCGCCGCGCGCCAGCGCCTGCTCGACGGCGGCGATGTCGTTGAATTCCACGACCACTGTGGTTTCGCGCGGATCGTGGATGCGTCCGATCTGGCCCGGACGCGGCGCGGTCGCGCCCTGCTCATCCAGCACTGCCATCGTTTCGTCCACCGTGCCGTGATAGCAGCCATCGAAGACCAGAACGCGAGGCCGGCCCGTGATCATGCGCGCAAGGCGCAGTACGGCGCGATTGGCATCGGTGGCGGTCTGCGTGATCTGCCACCACTTCAGACCGAAGAACGCGGCCAGGCCTTCGCCCACGGCCGCCACCTGCTCTGAGGGCAGCATGGTGGTCAGTCCCTGTGCGGATTGGGTCGCGATGACGCGCGCAATCGACGGCGGCGAATGACCGAACATCGCGCCGGTGTCGCCCAGGCAGAAATCCACGTAGTCGTGACCATCGACATCGGTAAGCACCGCGTCGCGCGCCGCACGCACGTACAGCGGCGATGGCAGCGGCCAGTCGCGCATCCAGTGCATGGGCACACCAGCGGCAAAGTGCACGGCGGCTCGCCGTCCCAGCGATGTGCCTTTGGGCCGTGCGGTCAGGAAAGTCTGCCGCTCACGCTCGACGATGCGCTCGAGCGCGATGGCGTTCACGGCAGTGCGCCGCCCTGCGGTCCGGATTCGATGCCGCGGGTTTTCTGCGGCGGCATCACCATGCCCATGGTCACCACCATCTTCATGGCGCCGTCCACGGTCATGTCGGTCTCGCGCACCTGCGACTCGGGCAGGTAGACGATGAGGCCCGAGGTGGGGTTGGGTGTCGTGGGCACGTACACGCATACCTGCCGCTCACCAGTGAGCGCGCTGATGTCCGGCACTTCACTGGCGGTGACGAAGCCGATGCTCCACATATCCCTGCGGGGATATTCAACCAGCACCACCTTGTTGAACGAACCGCCCTTGTTCGACACCAGCGTTTCGGTGATTCCCTTCACGCCGGAATAGATGGTGCGCACGAAGGGGATGCGGTTCAGCAGATCTTCCCAGCCCGCCACCAGCGTGCGGCCGATGAGGTTGGCCACGAGAAAGCCCGTGCCCAGCAGCACCACCAGCGCCAGGATGGCGCCGAAGCCCGGCAGATGAAAACCCAGCAATGCGTCGGGCTGCCAGGCTCCCGGCAGCAGCGGCAGCAGCTCGTCCATCAGGTTGAGCAGGAACCGGAACGTGAGCACGGTGGCGCCCAGCGGCACCCACACCAGCAGCCCGGCCACCAGATAACGCCGCAGACTGCGCAGTACGCGCGATTTCACAGCCACCTCAGCGCCTGGCTTTGCGCTTGGCCGCAGTTTTTTTCACGGACTTGGCTACCGGCTTCGGGCTGATCTTTCTGGCGGGCTTGGCTTCGGACTTCGCTTCCGGCTTGGCCTCAGGCTTGGCCTCTGCCTTGGCTTCAGGCTTCGAATCGGTCTTGGGTGTGTCCTCGGACTTCGGCTCCGCCTTCTCGGTCTCGACTAGGTTGCGCTTGTTTTCCTTCTCGCCCTTGAAGTCGGTTTCGTACCAGCCACCGCCCTTCAGGCGGAACACCGGCGCCGACACCAGTTTGGCGAGACGGCTCTTGCCGCACTCCGGACACTTCTTCAGTGGCGCGTCGGAAATCTTCTGCAGGACCTCGACCTGCGCGCCGCAGGCCTGGCACTGGTATTCGTAGAACGGCATGCCGGCAAGTATACGGTGTCAGTTGGCCCGCTTTTCGAACTTCAAGGTGCCGCCTTCGTTGGCCACCGTGATGCGATCTCCCGGCGCAAACTGGCCCTGCAGGATGCGCTCGGCCAGCGGATTCTCGATCTGCTGCTGGATGGCGCGTTTCAGCGGCCTT
>DATNCK010000420.1:0-7541 GCA_035571575.1 Steroidobacteraceae bacterium
CGACTGGACCTTCGACAGCGTGGTCAATCGCATCGTGCAGACGCCAGCGCGCATCACCATGCAGTACGGGCACATGGATCTGGCGCGCGTGATCCACCTGGATCGCGCCACACCGCCAGCAAATGTGAAGCCCAGCCGCGCCGGCTATTCCGTGGGTCGCTGGGACGGCGATGTGCTGGTCGTCGAAACCACCGCCTTTCTGCCCGGCGTGCTCAATGCCGACGCGCGCATTCTGCATGGCGGGCAGTTGCGCGTGATCGAGCGTTACCAGCTTGATGCCACTACGCACCAGCTCACGCGCCGCTATGAGGCCACAGATCCGGAATACTTCGAAGACACCTGGCGCGGCGAAGACGTCGTCCTGCCTTCCGATGTGAGCTATGCACCGTATCGCTGCAAGGATCTCGGCGGCGCACCGGCCAGTGAGCCACGCTAGGCGTCAGACAAAAAAACGGCCGCGGCAAGCCCGCGGCCAGTTTCAAGGGAGTCTGTCAGGTCCCGGTGAATCAGTTGGCCTTGATCACCAGCTTGTTGTCGACGCTCTTCACGCCGTTGGTGTGCTTGGCAATGTCCTCGGCCTTCATGCGCTCGGCATCCGAACCGGCATGACCCGACAGCGTGACGACGCCGTTCCTGGCATCCACATTCACGTTCAGGCCATCGACCGCTTTGGACTTCAGCATCTCGGCCTTGATTTTGGCCACAATCGAGGCGTCGTCGAACTTCTCGCCCACGGTTTCGGCGGCGGCAAAGGCAACCGATCCCACGGCAAAGCCGCCGACAATCAGCGAGGCAAGAGAGGCCGTCAGAATCTTCGTCTTCATCACAATGCTCCTGGTATTTGTGGCGCGCCGTGCGCGTACCGTAAGACTCGCGTAAAGACAGGGGGATTGGCAGCGCTTCGCAGCCACATTCCCTTGTAGGAATTCTCCTAATAGTTATGGCCGTGCTAGCCTTTGTTGCATGAGCACGACGTCACCCACCGCAGGTTCCGGTGCCAGCTTTCGCAGCGACAATGATTGGGGTGCGTCGCCGCAGATAGTGGCGGCCATCGCCGACTGCAACGACGGAACCGCCAGGCCTTATGGGGCGGATGACTGGACGCGGCGCGTGGAAGAGCGCTTCTGCCAGATTTTTGAGCGCCCGGTAGGTGTGCTGCTGGTGGCCACAGGCACCGCAGCCAATTCGCTGTCGCTGGCCGCCGTGACCCCGCCCTGGGGCAGTGTCATCTGTCACCGCAGCGCGCACATCAATACCGATGAATGCGGCGCACCAGAGTTCTACACTGGTGCCAAGCTGGTGACCTCGGCCAGCGGGGGCAGCAAGCTCGATCCGTCATTGCTCGAGGCCGAACTGGCCTGGGGCAGAGGTGATGTTCATTCCGTACAGGCCGCCTGCGTGAGCATCACGCAGGCCACGGAAGATGGGCAGGCCTACACCGCCGCGGAAATCGCGCGCATCGGGGCGCTGTGTCGCGCTGCCGGCGCCCGGCTGCATATGGATGGCGCGCGCTTCGCCAATGCGCTGGTTGCACTGGGCGCGACCCCGGCCGACATCACCTGGCGTGCCGGCGTCGATCTGCTGTCATTCGGCGCCAGCAAGAACGGTGCGCTCAATGCCGAAGCCATCGTGGTGTTCGATGAAACACTGATGGCGAAGCTGCCTTACCTGCGCAAACGCGCCGGTCACCTCACTTCCAAAATGCGGTTTCTGGCCGCACAGATGCAGGCTTATCTGGAGCGGGATCTGTGGCTTGTCAACGCGCGTGCTGCCAACGCCATGGCGCTCCGGCTGGCGGAGGGACTGTCCGGTGTTCGCGGCGCAGAACTGACGGCGCCGGCATTGACCAATATCCTGTTCATGCGGCTGTCGGATGAACTCTCGGTCGGCCTGCAGCAGCGCGGCTATGATTTCTATCGCGACCGCTGGGGCCCGGGCATTGTGCGACTGGTTACTTCTTTCCGGACGACGTCACAGATGGTCGATGGCATGGTTGCGGCTGCGCGTGAGATCGCGGGCGCGAAATAGCGAGGCAATGTGACTGGGCATAGCAGGGTTCTCATTACCGCCGGGGCGTCCGGCATTGGTCTGGCCATTGCGCGCGCTTTTCACGCCGCCGGCGCGCGCGTGTATGTCTGTGACATCGACGCCGTCGCACTGGAGCGTGCGGAGACGTCGATGCTCGGCCTGCTCACGCGCCGCTGCAATATCGGTGATCGTGCAGACGCCACTGCCATGGTGGCCGATGCGGTGGGGAGGCTCGGGGGCCTCGACGTACTGGTCAACAATGCGGGCATCGGCGGGCCGACGGCGCCGGTGCACGAAATAGATCCAGCCGACTGGGACGCGGTGCTGCGCGTCAATCTCACAGGCTGCTTCGACGTCACGCAGAACGCCATTGCGCATCTGATCCGCGCTGGCAAAGGCGTCATCATCAACATGTCGTCGGCTGCAGGCCGGTTCGGCTATCCGAACCGCAGTCCCTATTCGGCCTCGAAGTGGGCGATCATCGGATTCACCAAGACGCTGTCGATGGAACTGGGTCAGTACAACATCCGCGTGAATGCCATTGCACCGGGTGCGGTGGCGGGAGATCGCGCCGAACGCGTGTTCCAGGGCCGCGCACAGGTTTCCGGTCGCAGCGTCGAGGAAGAGAAGCAGCTGGGTCTGTCGAGCCAGTCGCTGAAGGATCTGGTCGATCCGAAAGACATCGCGCAGCTGGCGCTGTTTCTCGCCTCGGATGCCGCGAAGTCCATCTCCGGCCAGGTGTTGCCCATCGACGGAGATCTGCAGAGGTCCTAGGCTTTGCCATGAGTGCCTATCTCGGCGAGGAAACCCTGCTGGTCCGCGCGGCTGCGGATCGGGCACGGCTCGGCGCCGGACAGGCGACGCGTGTCGCCGAACTGGCTGAATCCCTCGTTGGTGAAATCCGTGCCGCCCGACGCGTGCGCAGCGGTCTGGATGCCTTTCTGCTGGAGTACTCGCTGTCTTCGAAGGAGGGCGTGCTGCTGCTGTGCCTGGCGGAATCGCTGCTGCGCATTCCGGATGCGGTGACAGCCGACCGGCTCATTGCCGAAAAGATGCGTGCCGGTGACTGGCAGTCGCATGCCGGTGATTCCGATTCGCTGTTCGTCAACGCGTCCACCTGGGGGCTGATGCTCACGGGTCGCATCGTGGGGCCCGAGACGGAATCGGGTGATGCCAAGTCGCTGGTGCAGCGGCTGGTGGCACGGCTGGGCGAGCCGCTGGTACGCGCTGCCATGCTGCAGGCCATGCGCATCCTCGGCACGCAGTTCGTGATGGGGCGCAATATCGGCGAAGCCATCGAACGCGCGGGCGAAGGAGACAATGCGGCTTATCGCCACTCCTTCGACATGCTGGGTGAGGCAGCGCTGACGTGGAAGGGCGCGGATGATTACCTGCAGGCGTATCAGCAGGCCATAGATGCGGTGGGCGCCGCGGATCATGGCGTCGGCGAAGCATCGCGTGCCAGCATCTCCGTGAAACTCTCGGCGCTGCATCCGCGCTATGAATTCGCGCGACGCGATCGGGTGCTGGCAGAACTGACGCCGCGGGTGCTGCAACTGGCTCGGCGCGCAGCCGTGCGCGGTGTGCCATTGACCATCGATGCCGAGGAAGCGGAACGGCTGGAGCTGTCACTGGCGGTGGTGGAGGCCGTGATGCGTGCGCCGGCGCTCGAAGGCTGGAATGGCTTCGGTCTGGCGGTGCAGGCTTATCAGCGGCGCGCCATTTCCGTGATCGAAAGGCTGGTGGTATTGACCGCAGATGCGCATCGCCGTTTGAACGTGCGTCTGGTCAAGGGCGCTTACTGGGACAGCGAGATCAAGCGGGCACAGGAGCGCGGGCTCGCCAGCTATCCGGTGTTCACACGCAAGCCGAGCACCGATGTGTCCTATCTGGCCTGTGCGCGCCAGTTGCTCGCTGCGCCCCCGGCACAGGTCTTCCCGCAGTTCGCCACGCACAATGCACACACTGTGGCCTATGTATTGACCGTTGCCGAAGAGGCCGCGCGCCCCTTCGAGTTCCAGCGTCTGCATGGCATGGGGCAGGAACTCTACGATCGACTGGTGCACGGCGATCGACCGCGTGCAGCCTGCCGCGTGTATGCCCCAGTGGGATCGCATGCGCAGCTGCTGCCCTATCTGGTGCGTCGGCTGCTGGAAAATGGCGCGAACACCTCTTTCGTGAATCGCATCGTCGATGAGCGGCTGCCGGTGGCCGAGATCGTGCGCGATCCGGTGGCTGTGGTGGATGCTCTCGCCACCGTGCCGCACCCGAAGATTCCTGATCCGCCTGAACTGTTTGGAACGGAGCGACGCAATTCCAGCGGCTTGAATCTCGCCGACGGGGAAGTGCTCGCCGATATGCAGGCCGAGGCCGCGCCGTATCTTGGACGGCGCTGGTCTGCCTGGCCCGTGGTGGCTGGCCATCAGCCCAAGGGCGTGGAGCGCGTCATCGTGAATCCAGCGGCCACCGATCAGATCATTGGCGCCGTGGCAGAAGCCGGCACCGAGGCGGCAACGGCTGCGCTTGCCGAGGCCGCCGCCAGTTTTTCTGCCTGGGATGCAACCTCGGCAACCGGGCGCGCGGCTTGCCTGAAGCACGCTGCGGACGCATTTGAATCACATCGCATCGAGATGGCGACACTCTGCGTCCGCGAGGCTGGCAAGTGCTGGCCCGATGCGTTGGCCGAAGTGCGTGAAGCCGTCGATCTGCTGCGCTATTACGCGGTACAGGCGGAACGGGAGTTTGAAACTGCGCTCATCCTTCCGGGACCGACTGGTGAGCGCAATGAACTGGCACTGCGCGGCCGTGGAGTCTTTGTCTGCATCAGTCCCTGGAATTTTCCGCTCGCCATTTTTACCGGGCAGATCGCGGCGGCGCTGGCGGCCGGCAACACCGTGATCGCCAAGCCCGCGGAGCAGACCCCGCTGATCGCTGCGCGTGCTGTTGAACTGCTGCACCAGTGTGGCGTTCCAGCCGGGGCATTGGCGTTGCTGCCAGGGGATGGCGCTGCGCTGGGGCGCGTGCTGCTGAGCGATTCCCGGGTGGCCGGCGTCGCATTCACCGGCTCCACCGAAGTAGGCCAGCTCATCAATCGTCAACTGGCCGCACGTGACGCCCCGATAGCCTCGCTGATTGCCGAGACCGGCGGGCAGAACGTGATGTTCGTCGACAGCTCCGCGCTCCCGGAGCAGGTTGTGCTCGATGCGGCTACCTCGGCATTCAACAGCGCAGGCCAGCGCTGTTCGGCATTGCGCGTGCTGCTGTTGCAGGAAGAAATCGCTGATACCGTCATCGAGCTGCTGCGAGGCTACATGGATACGCTGATCGTGGGCGATCCGGCGCTGCTTGAAACGGATGTGGGGCCGGTGATCGATGCCGAATCACGGCAGCGTCTGGAAGCGCACCTGGTGCGAATGATGCCAGTTGCGCGCTGGGTGCATCGTGCGCCCATGCCTGCCGAATCGAATTCCCGCGGGCATTTTTTTGCGCCAGCAGCGCTGGAGATCGATTCACTCGCGCCGCTTACGCAGGAAGTATTCGGTCCGGTACTGCACGTGCTGCGTTATCGCGAACGCGATCTGGAAGGCATCGTCGACTCGGTCAACGCGCTCGGCTACGGACTGACGCTGGGCGTGCAGACGCGCATCGATGCCACGGCGCGACGCATTGCGCAGCGCGCCCGGGTCGGCAATGTCTACGTGAACCGCAACATCGTGGGTGCGGTAGTCGGCGTGCAGCCCTTTGGCGGCTGCGGTCTTTCGGGCACGGGGCCCAAGGCCGGCGGCCCGCACTATCTGCATCGCTTCGCCACCGAGCGCACCATGACCACGAACACTACCGCGCTGGGTGGCAATGCCAGCCTGCTGACGCAGGACGGGCCCCAGGGTGTGTGAGCGGAGGTCTCAGCGCGCGGGCAATTCGAAAATGTACAGCGTGACGCCCGCAGCAGGAGAACGCAGTTCCGGCACCAGGCCGCGACCGCCGGCACCATAGGCACTGCCGCCACCAGCCACTACCGCCACATACTGACGGCCGTTCACAGCATAGGTAATGGGTGAGGATTCAGGCGCGGCGTTCAATCGTGTCTGCCACAGCACCTCGCCCGTCTTCTGATCGTAGGCGCGGAAATGTCGGTCCAGGTCGCCGTTGAACAGCAGTCCGGTGGCAGTGACCAGCGTTGAGCCCGCCGGCGGCATGCGCTGGCGCTGCGACCACACCACCTGCTGGGTCTTCAGATCCACGGCAGCCAGCTTGCCGAACTGGCCATCATGGCCCGGAGGCAGGCGCGATGCGAAGCGCATGTCGCTGCCGCCCGTGGCCGTTTCCGCGGCGCTGCGCGGCGCATACGTGTAGTCGGAGCAGGATTCCGTCATCGCCACATACAGCAGGCCGGTTTCGGGATTGATGCTGGTGGCGGGCCAGTTGCGCGCCCCAAATGCCGAAGGGCAGATCAGCTTCGACTTGCCAGCCTCCGGCTGCACCGCCGGATTCACGGTTTTGTCGCCGGTTTTCGCATCGACGGCCACGACTATGTTCTGCATACCCATGTCGCGCGAGAACACGTACGCGCCGGTGGCGGCATCCAGTGCGTCGAACAGCGCGGTCTTGCCGGCCGTGACGACGAGTTTTCGTGGCTTGCCGTTGAGATTCACGGTGACAAGGGACTGTTCGAACACCCAGTCGAGGTCCCAGACATCACGCTTCTGATGCTGGTAATGCCACACCAGCTCGCCGGTGGCCGGTCGCAGTGCCACGGTGGCATCGGTATACAGGCCGTCATTGCGCGTGACGCTCTTTGCGCCAGGCCGTGGCTCGAGCAGCGTCGCCGCGTTGTAGGTGTTGCCGATGCCGAAGTACACCAGATCAAGTTCGGGATCGTAGCTGCCCGGAGTCCACGCGCCGCCGCCGTAGCGCTCATTCACCGGTGCATCGTTCCAGCTGTCGCCACCGGGCTGGCCCGGTCGCGCAATGGTGTGGAAGCGCCAGCGCTCGGCGCCGCTGTTCGCATCCAGCCCGACGATGAAGTCGCCGCCCGGCGAATTCTCCAGTCCGAGGCTGACGCCGATGATGACCATTCCTCTGACGACGATGGGGCCGCCATTGAGGTGCAGGGCCACGCCTTCGGCCTTGCCATTGGTGGCGCGCTGCTCCGGCGTGAGCACCACCTGATCCCAGATCACCCGACCGCTGCGGATGTCGAGCGCAATTACATGGCCGTCGACCATGGGCGCGATGAGCCGGTCCTCGTACAGTGCCAGCGTCTTCACACGCGAGGCGCGGGCGTTGTCGTACTGATCCGGCAGCACACGCAGGTATTGCCACAGCAGCTCGCCGCTGGCGGCATCCAGTGCCTGCACCACAGGTCCGCTGTACACGAACATCACGCCGTCATGCACCAGTGGCGTGATTTCATTCATGCTGTCGGGCAGCGACCAGCTCCAGGCCATGCGCAGCTGCTTCACATTGCTGCGGTCTATCTGGCGCAGCGGACTGAAGCCCAGGCCATCGTAGCG
>DATNCK010000421.1:0-12389 GCA_035571575.1 Steroidobacteraceae bacterium
GGACGCTGCCACCCTGCCACTTCGCGCCGGTCTTGATGCCAAACAGATTGAAGCTGGGTGCGCCATTGGAGGCGGTGGGCATGTGTTGGCCCCATCCGGTTTCCAGCGCCGCGTGTGCCACCACGGCTGCCGGATCCACACCCAGCTGTTGCGCGGCGGCCCGCGCCGCCGGCATCACGGCCGCAACGAATTCCTCGCGATTGCGCGGTGGCCAGCTGGCCGCCTGCGTAGATCCTGAAGCAGTGTTGGCTGATGCAGCCGAAGGCTGCGCCGTACCCGCGGCCGCGTCTGCACCGGGCACGTCCGTAACACCTGCGCTCTGCATCAATTGCCGCACCAGTACATCCGCGAGTCCCAGGCCCTTGCCCTTGGAGAGCTGCACGGACAACTGCTGATCGAACATGTCCTGGTAGAAATCCTGCTGATCGCTGCCGAACAGCGAATCCGCATCGCGCGGCGTGGCCTGCCGCATGCTCTTGAGCATCATCGTGGTGAACAGGCTCTCGAACTGCTTGGCCGTCTCGCGGATGGCTTCCGGCGTCTGCTTGGCCGCACCGCGCTTGAGCGCGGTGAGGCTGGCCGGATCGGCGTAGAAGGATGCCTTGGGCGATTCGATGGCCACGAGCGGATTCCTAGATGACGATGAGCTCGGCGCGCAGTGCGCCGGCTTCCTTCAAGGCTTCGAGAATAGCCACCAGATCACTGGGCGCGGCGCCTACCTGGTTCACCGCGCGGACGATCTCATCGAGATTAACGCCGGCATTGAACAGGAACATGCGCGCCTGATCCTGATTGAGTGCAATCTCGCTGCGCGGGGTGACCACGGTCTCGCCCTGCGACAACGGTGCAGGCTGGCTCACGTCCTGACGCTCGGTAATGGTCACCGACAGCGAGCCATGGGCCACGGCCGCCGGCGACACTTTCACCTGCGAACCGATGACCACGGTACCGGTGCGGCTGTTGACGATCACGCGCGCCGGCGCTTCTCCCGGCTGTATTTCGATGCCTTCGAGTGTCGACAGATAAGCCGTGCGCTGGTTGGGGTCCTGCGGCGCCGCCACTTTCACGGATACCGCATCCACAGCCTGCGCGGTGCCCTCACCCAGCAGTTTGTTGATGCCCGTCACCATGCGCGCCGCGGTGGTGAAGTCCGGCGTGTGCAGGTTCAGCATCACGAAGGTCTGCGAAGCGAAGTTGTTGGGCACTTCCTTCTCGACGGTGGCGCCATTGGGAATGCGGCCGCTCGAAGGCACGTTGATCGACAGCTTCGATCCGTCATTGCCCTTCACGCCGAAGCCGCTGACGATGATGCTGCCCTGGGCGATGCCGTACACCTGGCCGTCGATGCCGCGCAACGGCGTCATCAGCAGCGTGCCGCCGCGCAGGCTGGCCGCATTGCCCATGGACGACACGGTGATGTCGATGGTCTGCCCGGTCTTGGAGAAGGCCGGCAGATCCGCGGTCACGGTGACGGCCGCGACGTTCTTCAGCTGCGGATTGGCATTCGGTGGAATCGTCACGCCGAAATTGGCCAGCATGTTCTTGATGCTCTGGATGGTGAACGGCGCCTGGCTGGTCTGATCGCCCGTGCCATCGAGACCCACGACCAGGCCGTAGCCCACCAGCTGGTTGCCGCGCACGCCGGCCACCGAGGCGATGTCTTTCACACGCTCGGCCTGCACCGTGCCCGCGAGCAGCAACAGTCCCAGCGCTGTGGCGGCGCGCGCCATGTACAACTTCATGTTCACAGCGGGTTCCACTTCGAGTTGAAGAAGCGCGACAGCAGGCCCGGGCGGTTCGCATCCGCCAGTGCGCCCTGCCCGCCATACGAAATCGTGGCGTCAGCCACCTTGTAGGAAGGAATGGAGTTGTCCGGCAGGATGTCGATGGGCCGGATCACGCCCTGGATGCGGATGAATTCCTTGCCCTGGTTGATGCCGATCCACTTCTGGCCCTTCACCACCAGATTGCCGTTCGACAGGCGCTTGGCCACGGTGACCGTGACAAACCCCTGCAACTTGTTCGACAGCTGGCTGTCGCCGGAGCCGTCGAAATTGCGCTTGTTGTCGAGATCGAAGTTCAGAATGTCATTGCCATGCAGCTTGATGCCGGCGCCCGCAAGCGTCGGCGTCGGCAGGTCGATCTTGGTGGCCTTCGAGGTGGTGGTGCTGGCGCTCTTCTGCGCGGCAGTGCTCTCCACCAGATTCACGGTGACGGTGTCGCCCACGCGGCGCGCTACGGAGTTCTCGAACAGCGCGACATCGTGGCCGCTCTGGTAGATGGCCCCATTGCTGGTCTCCGCCGGCGGCACATCCTCGGGCAGCGTGGCGGCGAACTGATCGATGCGCGGCTCGGTGGCGCAACCCGCCAGCAGGTACACCACTGCGCAACCGGCAGCCAGCATCAGGAATCGCTTCTGGTTCATAGATTGTTGCTCACGTACTGCAGCATCTGGTCGGCGGTGGAAATCGCCTTGCTGTTCATTTCATAGGCGCGCTGGGTCTCGATCATCGACACCAGCTCTTCGACCACGTTGACATTCGAGCCTTCGAGAAAGCCCGACTGCAGCGTGCCCAGACCGTTCAGGCCCGGCGTGCTGCTCTGCGCCGGACCGCTGGCAGCGGACTCGGACAGCAGGTTCTCGCCGCGCGGCTGGAGGCCCGCGGGATTCACGAAGTCGGTGAGCTGCAGCGTGCCGATCTGGGTGGGTGCGGACTGTCCCGCCACCTGCGCACTCACGACGCCGTCCGTGCCGACGCTGATGCTCTGCGCCCCCGCGGGAATGGTGATGCCCGGCTGCACCTTGTAGCCGCTGGAAGTGACCAGCTCGCCCTCGGCGCTCATCTTGAACGAGCCGTCGCGGGTGTAGCCGAAGCTGCCATCGGGCATCAGCACCTGGAAGAAGCCGCGGCCGTTGATGGCCACGTCCAGCGCATTGCCGGTGTTGTTCAGGCCGCCCTGGGTGTAGTTCTTTTCCGTGGCCACGACTCGCACGCCGGTGCCCAGGTTCAATCCCGTGGGTGACACGCTGTCCTGCGAGGTGGAGGCACCCACCTGCTTCACGTTCTGGTACAGCAGGTCTTCAAACACCGCGCGGTCTTTCTTGAAGCCGTTGGTGGCCACGTTGGCGAGGTTGTGCGAGATGACCGTCATGCGCGTCTGCTGCGCATCCAGTCCCGTCTTCGCGGCCCATAGTGCTGAGTTCATTTCAGTTCATCTCCGGTTCGTGTACCGCGTTCAACGTATCGACAGCAGCCGCGCGGAGGCGGCGCCGTTGTCCTCGGCCGAACGCATCGCACGCACCTGCATGTCGAAGCGCCGTGAAAGTTCGATCATGTTCACCATGGCATCGGCCACGTTGACATTGCTGCTCTCGAGCACGCCGGAGGTCAGCTGCGCGGTGGCATCTGCCGGCGCATCGCTGCCATCCTTCATGCGGAACAGGCCATCCTGTCCCTTGGTCAGATCCTCTTCGGCGGGCTTGACCAGCTTGATGCGGCCCACTACGGCGCGCGTCTCGGGTCCCTGGCCCAGCGGCACGATGGAAACCGTGCCGTCACCGCCAACCACGATGGAGGCATGCGGTGGCACCGCGATCGGACCGCCGTCGCCCATCACCTGCAGACCGGTGCCGGTGCGCAGCTGGCCTGCCGAATCCACACGCAGATCCCCGGCGCGGGTGTAAGCCTCGCGTCCGTCGAAGCCCTGCACGGCCATGTAGCCATTGCCCTGCACGGCCACATCGAGATCGCGTCCCGTGGAAATCTGCGCGCCCAAGGTGCCGTCGTAACCGGTGGTGGATGCCGTGGCATACACGCGCGAGGCGTAGCCATCGCCCACCACCTGGCGTGCCTGAAATGCCTGCAGGTCGGCCTTGAAGCCCACCGTGTTGGCATTGGCCAGGTTGTGGTTGTTGGCGGTCTGGGCGCGCATGGTTTCGCGCGCACCCGTCATCGCCACATAGAGCATCCGGTCCATGATTGATTACCTGGTGTTGACCTAGCGGATGTTGATGATGGTCTGGGTGATCTGGTCGGAGGTCGAGATCATCTGCGCGTTCGCCTGGAAGTTGCGCTGCGCGGTGATCATGTTCACCAGCTGCGTGGTGATGTCGACGTTCGAAGCCTCCAGCGCGCCCGACTGCACCAAGCCGAAGCCCGAGTTGCCCGACTGGCCGCGCAGTGCCTGACCCGAGGTGAAAGTCTCGGCCCAGGTGGTGTCGGCCAGCTGCTGCAGGCCGCCCGGATTGGCGAAGTTCGACAGCGCCACCTGGCCCAGCGTCAGCGAGCGACCGTTGGTGAAGCGCGCCTGCACGACACCGCTCTTGTCGATGTCCATGCCGATCAGGCGGCCGGTGGTGTAACCATCCTGCGTGATGCTGTTGACGCTGAAAGTGCTGCCGTACTGCGTGGCACCCGCGAAGTCGAAGGTCATGGTCATCGGCGCCGCACCGGTGGCCGGGGTATAGGCCGGGAAGGTGATCTGGCCGGAGGCTGGCGTGGTCAGTGCGCCAGTGTTGCTGAAGGTCAGCGGCTGCGCACCGCCCACAGCCGTGCCATCGACATACATGCGGCCGTCCCAGGCGCCAGCGGCCGCACCCTTGACGAAGTACATGCTCGCGGTATGCGCCGCGCCGAGTGAGTCATAGACCGTCAGCGAAGTGGCACGATTGAAGCTGTTCGGATCGGCCGGATTGAACGTCGCGACCGCCGGCGCTGTCGCGTCAGCAGGAAGATTCAGCAGCAGTTCGACGTTCGAAGTGGCGTTCGGGGCGCTCTCGGAAGTCACCAGGCGCAGATCATTCAGCGACCCGGTGTTGAAACCACCATTGACCAGCGGCGGATACACCTGCAGGCGTTGCCCCTGCGCATTCACCACATAGCCATCGGCATCGGTCTTGAAAGCACCGGCGCGCGTGTAGGCCGTGGCGCCGTTGTCGCTCAGCGTGAAGAAGCCCGAGCCGCTGATGGCCAGATCGAGGCTGTTGTCGGTGAAGTCGATGCTGCCCTGGCTGAACTGCTGCGCCACGTCCGACACGCGCACGCCGTTGCCGGCAGCCAGGGACGACACGCCCTGCGGCGATACGGCGAACAGCTCTGCGAACTCGGTGCGCGAACGCTTGAAGCCCGAGGTGGAGCTGTTGGCGATGTTGTTGGCGGTGACGCCCAGATCGGCCTGCGCCGCGTTCAAACCACTCAATGCGAGACGAAAAGTCATGGGTGTTGCTCCTTACATCACTCGCCGCACGCGGCTGAGGGAAATGGGTCCAAGATCGGTGTTCAGGGTCAGGCTGTTGTTGTTCGGGTCGATGGTCACGCTGCCGACGTGGCCCACCAGCTGTGTCGTGAGTTCCTCGCTGGCGCCGCCCACCTTGGCGAAGGTCTGCACCTTGTAGTTGCCGGCCGGCGCGCGCGTGCCGAGATTCGTGTTTCCATCCCAGAGAAAGTCCGACTCGCCTTCCTGCGCGGAAATCGGCATCTGGCGCACCAGCTGGCCGCTGGCGTCGGTGATCACCACGCTGGCCTCAGTAGCACCTTTGGGAATCGTGGTCGCGCCCGCGACCTCGCCGGTGGCATCCAGCGTGGCAGCGCTGGAATCGGCCAGCACGTAGTGGCCTACCATGTTCGTACCGCCCAGCACCTGCGACGAACGCAGCGAATCTGAAAGCGTGCTGAGCGAGTCCTGCATGCTCTGGATGCCAGAGACGGTGCCGAACTGCGCCAACTGGCTCAGGAACGCGGAAGGATCCGCAGGCTGCGTAGGATCCTGGTTCTGCAGCTGCGCAATCATCAGCTGCATGAACTGCTTCTGACCGAGCTGGTCCTTCTTCTCCACGCCCAGACTGGTAGTCGACGACTGATTGTTTGAAACGGCGTCTACGGCCATGATCAGCTCCCCAGCCTGAGTGTGGCCATCAGCAGCTCTTTGGAGGTGTTCATCACTTCCACATTGTTCTGGTAGGCGCGCGAGGCACTGATCATGTCCACCATCTCCTCCACTACATTGACGTTGGGCGCGAATACATAGCCCTCGGAGTTCGCGAGCGGATTGCCTGGCTGGTAGCGCATCTCGGGAGCGCGCTGATCCTCGACGATGCCCAGCACCTTCACGGCGGCATTGGGATCCACACCATTCTTCGAAGCACCGGCCTGTGCCTTCATCGCTTCGAACACGGGATGACGCGCCTTGTAGGCTGTCTTCGCGTCGCCACTGACGCTCTCGGCGTTGGCGAGATTGCTGGCCACGGTGTTCAGCCGCACCGACTGCGCGGCCATGCCGGAGCCCGCGATATCGAAAACCTTGAATGAGGACATGAGTTACTCCTGCACTCTTACTGTCCCGTTATCGCTGTCATCAGCGAACGGAACTTGGTGGAAAGAAAGGACAGCGTGGCCTGGTAGCGCACGGCGTTGTCGGCAAAGGCCGCCTGCTCGAGCTGCGGATCCACGGTGTTGCCGTCCAGCGAGGGCGCCAGCGGCGTGCGGTACTTGAGGAAGGCCTCGGTGCTGCCAGACGAAAGCGCCGCATCGGCCTGCACACCGATGTGTCCGGCCTGCGTCGCCTTCAGCGTGCCCGGCTGCGCGGCTGCAGAGGTCTGCGCCGCCAGCGCCGCGCCGAAGTCCAGGTCCTGCGCCTTGAAGCCCGGCGTGTCTGCATTGGCCAGATTGCGCGCCAGCAACTCGGTGCGCTGCTCGCGCAGCTTGAGTGCTGCGGCGTGCACGCCCAGGTACGAGTCGATACTGAATGGCATTCCAGCTCCGTCAAAAGGTTGTCCTGGCGGGGAGGCGAGCAATGGGCGTGCCATACGCGGATTTCCCGCGTGCATAGGGGTTTGAACGGGTGGCGGGGTATGAATGGCGTGACGGCGGTCACGCGCAGGCGGCAAGGGATTGCCACCTCTCGGCCGGGTATGGCCCGGACACTTGCGTACGTCCACCCATCTTATCGGCAGCAATGCGCCTGACTTGAGGCCCAGCTATGCGCCGCGTGGCACGGTGTTTGCTCCGTTCGCCACCATGATCCGCACGCAACGGAATTTTGACTGTGTCACCGCACTGCTGGTGCTGCTGGGCGCTCCGGCGTTTTCGCAGGCTCCGCAAACTCGACCCTCCTCCGTTGAGGCCTCGCAGTCCATCGATGTGTTGCGCGGCATTGCTGCGCAGTTCGTACAGCAACGTCTGAGCGGCGGCGCTCCGGCCTCGATCACCGTCATTGCCAACACCGCGGCTCTGGATCCGCGACTGCGGTTGCCCCGCTGCATGCAGGATCCGGTGGCCTTTGCACCCGGTGAACTGCGCGCCGCGGCCCGCATCACCGTCGGCGTGCGCTGCGAGAAGCCCACATGGACCGTCTATGTTCCTGTCAGCGTGGAAACCGAATTACCCGTGCTGGTGTTGCGCCAGGCCATTGCACGCAATGGCGCGGTGTTGCCACAGGATGTGGAGGTGCAGCGGCGCAGGGTTCCCGGCGTGGCGGCCAGTTACATCACCGAGGTTGCGCAGCTGAATGGCCGGCATCTGAAGCTCACTTCTGCCGCAGGCACTGCGCTCACCGTGGATCTTCTCAATGCCGATGTGCTGATCCGGCGCGGCCAGCGCGTGACACTGGTGGCCGCGGTCGGAGGTCTCGAGGTACGCGTGCAGGGTGAAGCCCTCACCGACGCGCAGCCCGATGGCCGCATCCGCGTGGCCAATCTCACCTCGCGTCGCGTCGTCGAAGGCCAGGTGGAATCACGTGACAGCGTGCGGGTAGGCCTGTGAGCGACAAAATGTGGACCAATTCGACATATTTCCCGGGATCTGCCAGATATAGTGAAGTAATGCTCAAGTTACCCCAACACAGGCCGTTAACCCCGCTGAAGGGACAGTAATGAAATTGCCTGGAGATATTCTGGTGCCCACCAAGGTCAACGGCGTCGATTCCAAACCGGTGCGGGTCGCATCGGCTGGCGCCGTGCACAAGCGACTCGAGCAGTCTGCCGGCAAGGCCGGGAGCAGTGCTGCGGCCGAGTCCGATGTGCATCTGACCGGGGCCAGCCGCAATCTCGCCGCCATCGAGCAATCGCTGCGCGAGCTGCCTGCGGTGGATGAACTCCGGGTCAGTACTGTGCGGCAGCGTCTGGCCAGTGGCGACTACAAGGTCGACCCCCAGCGCGTGGCCGATCGCATGCTCAGCATGGAGCGCGATCTGGGCCGGGCCGCTCCCTTCGACGACAGCCCGCTGAAATAAATCATGGACGCCAACGTCTGCCGTTCGCAGCTCGAGAGATTGCTGCGCGACGAGACCACGCTGCTGCTGCAGCTGGAAACACAGCTGGATGCCGAGCATGCGCTGCTCAAAGCCAACGATATCGAAGGACTGGACCGCGCCGGCGCGGCGCGCCAGGACACCGTCGCCAAACTGCTGCGCATCGATGACGAACGCCGGCAGCTGTGCCGCATGTCCGGCCACAGTGAAGACCAGTTCGGCCTGGGCGCTTTGCTGCGCTGGTGCGATCCGACCAGCTCGCTGCACGACGCCTATCAGCGTTGTGCCGCGCAGGCGCAACGCTGTCGTGAACACAATGATCGCAATGGCGCACTGGTTACGGCACGTCTCAACCGCGTCAGCGGCATGCTGCGGCAGCTGAATCCATCCACCGAATCGCGCACCTACGCGCCCAAGCATGGCGCGGCCTCGCCGCATGTGCAGGCCGGCCGCATGCTCACGGTGCGCGCCTGAGCAGTTCCTGCGGCGCGAAACCCTTCGCTAGACGTTGAACCGGAAGTGCATGACATCGCCCTCGCGGACGATGTACTCCTTGCCTTCCAGCCGCAGCTTGCCGGCTTCCTTCGCGCCCGCCTCGCCCTTGCAGGCCAGATAGTCGTCGTAACCGATCACTTCCGCGCGGATGAAACCGCGCTCGAAATCCGTGTGGATTACGCCCGCGGCCTGCGGCGCGGTTGAGCCCGCACGCACCGTCCATGCGCGGACTTCTTTTTCACCGGCGGTGAAATAGGTCTGCAGTCCCAGCAGTTGATACGCCGCGCGGATCACGCGATCAAGACCTGGTTCGGCGAGCCCCAGATCCTTCAGGAAGTCAGCACGGTCTTCATCGGCGAGCTGCGAGATTTCCGCTTCGATCGCTGCACACACGGCAACGACCACGGCGCCCTCTTCCTTCGCGCGCTTGCGCACAGCTTCAAGATGTGGATTGTCGGTGAAGCCCGTCTCGTTGACATTGGCCACATACATGATGGGCTTCAGCGTCAGCAGATGCAGCTCGCGCAGATCGGCGCGGTCTTCCACCGTCAGCGACATTGAACGCGCCGGCTTGCCGTTGTTCAGATGCTCACGCAGCCGCGTGAACAGATCGCGCTTGCGCACCGAATCCTTGTCGCCGGCTTTGGCCGCCTTGGTCGCACGATCCACGGCCTTTTCAACACTGGCGAGATCGGCCAGGCACAGCTCGGTATCGATCACATCGATGTCCGAGATCGGATCGACCTTGCCCGACACATGCACGATGTCGTCATTGACGAAGCAGCGCACCACATGAGCGATGGCATCGGTCTCGCGGATATGCGCCAGGAACTGGTTGCCCAGACCTTCGCCTTTGGAGGCACCTGCCACCAGACCCGCGATGTCGACGAATTCCACGGCGGCCGGCAGTATCTTTTCCGGCTTCGCGATGGCAGCCAGCTTGTCGAGCCGCGGATCCGGCACACCCACCACGCCCACATTCGGATCGATGGTGCAGAAGGGATAATTCTCGGCCGCGATCTGCGCGCGCGTCAGCGCGTTGAAGAGAGTCGACTTGCCCACATTCGGCAGACCGACGATTCCACACTTGATGCCCATTAGTTCTTTTCCTGGTTGGCCGGCCGCGTGTGCAGCTTGTGCATGGCGCGTTCGCCGCCCTGTTCGATGATGATCGGCACGATGTCGGCCGCCTGTTGCACGGCCGCTTCCACTGGCGCCCGTTCTGCCGCGCTGGCGCGACCCAGCAAGTAAGGCGTCACCAGTTCGCGTGCCCCTGGATGTCCGATGCCCAGTCGCAGCCGCCAGAACCCATCGCCCAGATGCGCGATGAGATCGCGCATGCCGTTCTGCCCGCCATGACCGCCGCCGAATTTCAGCCGCAGATCCCCGGCTGCAAGATCCAGCTCGTCATGCGCCACCAGCAGCTCCGCGGCATCCACCTTGTAGAACCCCGCCACCGCGTGGGTGACGCGGCCACTGTTGTTCATGAAATCCTGCGGCTTGACCAGCCACAGCTCCTGACCCGCGATGCGCACCCGCGCCAGCTCGGCGGGAAAACGCGGCTCCATGCGGAATTTTCCGCCATGGCGCCGCGCCAGCTCTTCCACCAGCCAGAACCCGGCATTGTGCCGGGTGGCCTCGTATTCGCGGCCGGGATTGCCCAGACCCACGACCAGCTTGAGCGCGAGTCGCCCAGACTCAGGCATGCCAGCCACTCCAAACACGACGCATGGAATGACGTGGCATACCCCTTCAGAGTGGCAATAAGAAAGTAACCGGCGACCCGGCTTACTTCTTGCCGCCTTCCTTCTTGGCCTCGGCAGCAGGCGCCGCCTTCGCATCGCCCGCAGCCGGTGCCTTCGCATCGCCCGCAGCCGGCGTCGCCGCCGCAGCTGCCGCTTCGGCCGCCACTGGCTCCGGTTCTTCCGCACGCGGCGCGTGGATCGAGACCACCGGAATGTCACGGCCCGTGGCCAGCTCCGGAATCGTCACGCCTGCAGGCACCTTGATGTCCTTCAGGAAGATGGTGTCGTTCAGGTGCATGGCACCCATGTCGACCACCAGCGCCTCCGGCAGATCCTTCGGCAGGCAGGAGATTTCCACATCCGTCTTCAAGTGCGAAACCTGGCCGCCTTCGGTCTTCACGCCCGGGCAGGTGGTCTCGTTGATGAAGTGGATGGGCAGATGGATGCGGATGGCCTGGTCGGCCAGCACGCGCTGCAGATCCACATGCAGCACGGCATTGCGCGCCGGATGCATCTGCACGTCCTTGATGATGACCTGCTGATCCTTGCCATCCAGCTGCAGCGTGACGAGGCTGGAATAGAAACGCTCGTCCCCGATGACATTCAGCAGCTTCAGCTGATCCATCGCGATGTTCGAGGGCTCACCTTTGCCACCATAAAGGATGGCTGGCACCTTGCCCGCATGACGCAGGCGGCGGCTCGCACCCTTGCCCTGGTCCTTGCGCGACTCGGCGCCGACAACAATTGCTTTGCTCATGATTCACTCCACACGGTTACAACACGGCGCGCACCGCGACCAATGCACGCCACCCAAAAATTCCTAATCGATATACATCGAGCTGACCGATTCTTCATCGCGGATGCGGCGAATCGTTTCCGCCAGCAATCCCGCCACGCTCAACACGCGAATGCGGCCGCAGCCCTTGGCCGCCGCCGACAGCGGGATGGTGTCGGTCACCACCAGCTCATCCAGCGCCGAGCCGCTGATGCGCTCCACCGCCTTGCCCGACAGCACCGGATGCGTGATGTAGGCCACCACGCGGCGCGCCCCCTGCTCCTTCAATGCCTCGGCGGCTTGGCACAGCGTGCCCGCGGTGTCGACGAGGTCATCGATGAGGATGCAGCTGCGATCGCGCACATCGCCGATGATGTTCATCACCTTCACTTCATTGGCGCGCGGCCGCCGCTTGTCGATGATGGCCAGGTCCACATCGTCGAGCTGCTTGGCCAGCGCGCGGGCGCGCACCACGCCGCCCACGTCGGGCGACACCACGATCATGTTCTCGTAGCGCTGCCGCCAGGCGTCGCCCAGCAGCACCGGCGAGCCGTAGACATTGTCCACGGGAATATCAAAGAAGCCGGTGATCTGATCGGCATGCAGATCGATGGTGAGCACGCGATCCGCGCCGGCCCCGGAGATCATGTTGGCGATGAGCTTCGCGGTAATGGGCGCACGGGCACCGCGCGGACGGCGATCCTGCCGTGCGTAGCCGAAGTACGGCATCACCGCGGTGATACTGGCTGCCGAAGCGCGCCGCATGGCGTCGATCATCACCAGCAATTCCATCAGGTGGTCGTTGGTCGGCGGCGAGGTCGACTGCAGGATGAAGACATCGCGACCACGGACGTTCTCCATGATCTCGACATTCACTTCGCCGTCGCTGAACCGTCCCACGGATGCCCGGCCCAGGGGCACCATCAGGTGCCGGGCGATATCATGGGCGAGCGCCGGATTGGCATTGCCCGTGAAGAGCGCCATCGATTGGCCGTCCACGCTGGTAACCTTTTGAATTCTTTAGGGAACTTACAATTATAGCCGATGATTCGGCTGCGAAGGTGGAAACATGAAGAAAACCATTGCACTGATTGTGGCCGCGACGGCCGCTCCAGCTTGGGCGGCGC
>DATNCK010000422.1:0-5263 GCA_035571575.1 Steroidobacteraceae bacterium
TCTATGTGGCGCGCCGTCAGGAAGCCGGCGAGGCCGGCCACGATGCCAGGATGGTCGGGCCCGATGACATCGATGGAGTAGGGGATGTGGTCCTCGCGCAGCGCTCGCGCGTCGGTGCGGCGCAGGTGCAGCGCCAGGCCCGCGACTTCGCCCAATCGGGCCAGCTCGGATTCGAGCCGGGCCATGGCATGCCAGTTGCCTGTCACGAGCAGCTGCATGGCGAATTCCCCACCCAGCGGCAGCATGCGGCTTTCGCTGATGCTGGCGCCGCAGTCGGAGATGGTACGGACCAAGTCATGGGCCAGACCGGGACGGTCTTTGCCGATGGCCGAGACGGCCAGAAACTGCTTCATGCTGCCAGGAATTGCCACGTTCGACGCTCAGTCTAGGGAAGTTCCGCACCGGTTGCGAGGCTGCTTTCCGTCGTGCTTGCCTCGAATCGCAGCCGACCCGTAACATCGCGCGCCCAGCCACTAATTCCCCCCTCCAGGAAGCTTTCCCTCATCGCATGTCTTCGCCGCTCGTTTCCGGATCCCAGCTTGCCATCGTCACGCCGTTTCGCGACGACGGGGAGATCGACTGGCCCACCTGGTCCCGGCTGCTCGACTGGCATGCATCCAGCGGCACCAGCGGCGTGGTCGTGGGCGGCACCACCGGCGAATCCCCGACCATCAGCGACGCCGAGCTTGCAGAACTCACGCGACGCGCGCGTGCGCAGCTGGGCAGCCGGGTGCAGATCATCGTCGGCTGCGGCACCAACAGCACTGCCGGCACCATCGAACGCGTGCGGAATTTTTCCGCGCTTGGCGTCGATGGTCTGCTGCTGGTTACTCCGGCCTACAACCGGCCTTCGCAGGAAGGCCTGTTCCGTCATTACGAGGCCGCGGCTCAGGCCGCGACGGTGCCGGTGATTCTCTACAACGTGCCTTCACGCACGGCCGTGGATTTGCTGCCGGAAACCGTGGCGCGGCTGGCCAGGCTGCCACGCATCGTCGGCATCAAGGAGGCGGTGGCCTCGATGCAGCGGGTGCGAGAGCTGGTGGCGCAGTGTCCGCCGGGTTTCGGTCTGCTGTCGGGCGACGATGCCAGCGCGCGCGAAGCCATCCGCAACGGCGCCACGGGCGTCATCTCCGTCACGGGGAATGTGGCGCCGGCGCTGATGAGCCAGATGGTGGCGGCGGCGCGAGCGGGAGATGAAACGCGGGCTGCGGAACTTGATGCTCGCCTCGCTGGTCTGCATCAGGCATTGTTCCTGGAGGCCAATCCGATTCCCGTCAAATGGGCCATGGAGCGCATGGGCCTGATACGAGGCCGGCTACGCCTGCCGCTGACACCCCTGGCGCAACGCCACCACGCGGCAGTAGAGGCCGCGCTGGCCCAGGCCGAGATTTCACTGGCGGCTGCCGCCTGAACGAGTGTTTCACCCGATGACTCATCGCAGACTATTGACCATGGCAGCCCTCTCGGCCGTCCTGCTGCTGGGCGGCTGCCATCGCATCGTCGGCGGCAATTGCAACAAGCCGCAGATCTATGCCACTGCCGGCGATCTGCCGCCGCTGCGCATCCCTGTGGGCCTGGACGGGCCCGACACCCGCTCCGCGTTGAGGGTGCCTGAATTGAACGAACCCGAAGCGCCGCGGAGCCCGAAAGATCCCTGCCTGGATGAGCCACCGCCCATCGCCACGAGCCCGGCTCCGGCCGCGCGATAGGTCTTCGGCTAGAATGCGCCCGGCACCCAGCCCATGCATGGGTGATGTAAGATTTTGTTGAGGATTAGTTTGTAAGTTGTTGATTATCCGGAGAGGTGGCCGAGTGGTCGAAGGCGCTGGACTGGAATTCCAGTTATGTCCGAAAGGGTATACGTGGGTTCGAATCCCACCCTCTCCGCCAGTTTTGTCCTGTGGTGGCCCGCATTGGCTCCTTCGCGACGGCTTGCCGTGAATCCCGCCAGGCCCGGAAGGGAGCAACGGTAACGGTCGGGCCGTGCGCCGAAGTCACGGCTGGTGCGGGCCGCCTCCACCGTGAATGGAGCAGTTGGTGAGCTATACCGCTCTTGCCCGCAAGTGGATGCTCGAAGGGAGCATTTCGTGAGCTATACCGCTCTGGCTCGTAAGTGGCGTCCAAAAAGCTTCGATGAGATGTCGGGGCAGGAGCATGTGCTGCGCGCGCTGGCCAACGCGCTGGACAGCGGACAGGTGCATCACGCCTTCCTGTTCACCGGTACGCGTGGCGTGGGCAAGACCACCATCTCGCGCATCTTCGCCAAGTGCCTGAACTGCGAACGTGGGCAGTCGGCGAAGCCCTGCGGTGTTTGTCCCACCTGCGTGGATATCGATGCGGGTCGCTTCGTCGACCTGATCGAGGTGGATGCCGCCTCGCGTACCAAAGTGGAAGACACCCGCGATCTGCTCGACAACGTTCAGTACATGCCCACGCGTGGCCGCTACAAGATCTACCTGATCGACGAAGTGCACATGCTGTCGGCGCATTCCTTCAATGCGCTGCTGAAGACACTCGAAGAGCCACCGCCGCATGTGAAGTTCCTGCTGGCCACCACCGATCCACAGCGACTGCCGGTCACCGTGCTGTCGCGCTGTCTGCAGTTCAATCTCAAGCGCCTGCCAGTGAGCGTCATCGGCGCGCGGCTGACCTACATCCTGGGCCAGGAGGGCATTGCCGCTGAGCCTGCAGCGGTGCGCCTGATTGCCACTGCGGCGGATGGTTCGCTGCGCGACGCACTGTCGCTGCTGGATCAATTGCTGGCGTTTGGTGGTGCGCGTGACGTGAAGGAGAGCGAGGCTCGCGCCATGCTCGGCACCGTCGATCGGCAGCAGGTGGTGCAACTGGTACGACTCCTTGCAGCGGCAGACATGGCTGGCCTGCTGGCGTACGCCAGAGAACTGGAACAGTGGTCGCCCGACTATGTGGCGCTGCTGGATGAACTGAACAGTCTGCTGGCGCGCATCGCCTTGTTCCAGGCGGCAGGGCAGGCCTATGACGATGAGGACGAAGTGCCGGCGCCGGTGATGGCGGAGCTGGCTGCGGCGCTGGTGCCCGAGGACCTGCAACTTTTCTATCAGGTGGGGCTGACCGGCCGTCGCGACCTGCCGCTGATCAGCGATCAGCGCAGTGGTTTCGCGATGACGCTGGTGCGCATGCTGGTCTTCAAGCCCGGTGCTGAACGCAGCAACACACGTGGCGCGCCTTCCACTGCGGCGCCGGTGACGGGCGCCTCCACGGGTGCCCGCAGTGCGACGGCGGGCACTGCAGCCGCGGCGGGCTCTGCCACGAGTGCGACGCGGCCATCTGCGGCGCCGCCGTCGGCGCTGCCACTCACCGCGGAGAACTGGCCTGCCATCATCGAGCAGCTGGGACTCAGCGGTCTGGCACGGCAGCTGGCCGCGCACTGCGCGTTGGGCGAGCGCCAGGGAATGAGCATCCGCCTGCTGCTCGATCCGCGCAGCCAGTCGATCCGAACGCCCGCCAATCAGGAGAAACTCACCGCGGCGCTGGTGCGTTACAGCGGCGAGGCGCTGCGTGTGCAGATTGAGCTGGCTGAAGGCGCGGCGCCGGTCACTCCGGCGCGCGAGCGCGATCGGCAGGCGGATGAGCGCCTGGCCAGTGCCCGTGCGGCGCTGGAAGTCGACCCGAACATCCAGGCGCTGCGCAGCCAGATGGGCGCCACGATTTTTGCCGACTCCGTGCGGCCCAATCACGAGGAGAACTGAATGAAAGGCAACATCGGCAATCTGCTCAAGCAGGCTCAGGCCGTGCAGGAGAATCTGCAGAAGGCGCAGGCCGAGGTCGCGCAGGTCACCGCTACCGGCGAAGCCGGCGGTGGCATGGTCAAGGTGACATTGAATGGCAAGCATGAAGCGGCTCGCGTGCAGATCGATGCGGCCTTGCTGAAAGAAGAGCGCGAGATGCTGGAGGACCTGATTGCCGCGGCCATCAACGATGCCACGCGCAAGGTGGATGCTGCCGTCAGCGAGAAAATGGCCGGTGCCATGGCGGGGTTGCAGCTCCCCCCAGGCATGAAACTGCCGTTCTGATGAAGCATTCTCCGTCCCTGGCACGCCTGATCGACGCCCTGCATGCGCTGCCGGGCGTTGGACCGAAGACCGCACAGCGGCTGGCTTTCAAGTTGCTGCAGGATGAGCGGGGGGCCGCGCAGGAACTCGCGGATGCCGCTGTGCAGGCGCTGGCAAGGGTGGGGCGCTGCGGCCGCTGCCGCATGCTGGCGGAAGGCGCGCTGTGCGAGCTGTGCGCTTCGAGCACACGCGATGAGGCGCAGCTGTGCGTGGTCGAATCTCCCGCCGACGTGATGGCGGTGGAGAATTCCGGGGCTTACCGTGGCCGTTACTTCGTGCTGATGGGGCACCTGTCGCCACTGGATGGCATCGGCCCTGCGGAGCTGGGGTTGCACGAACTGGATCTGCTGCTGGCCGAAGGTCAGGTGCGCGAATTGATTCTCGCCACCAATTCCACCGTCGAGGGTGAGGCGACGGCGCACGTGATTTCTGAACTGGCGCGTGCGCGTGGCCTGTCCGTCACGCGCATCGCACAAGGCGTGCCCTTCGGTGGCGAGCTGGAATACGTCGATGGCGGTACGCTGGCGCACGCCCTGGCCGGTCGGCAAAGCGTGGGCTGATCGCGCCCGTTCAGTAGCGCCGCGCCGCCCGCTCGCTCTCGGGCCGCTTTTTCCACAGATCATCGTACAGACGCCGCAGGCGTCGGTAACTTTCATAACGGCGCGCGTCCACAGCTCCGGTCTGCACGGCCTCGCGCACTGCACAACCGGGCTCCTGCAGATGTTTGCAGTCATGGAAGCGGCATTGCGATGCGAGCTGCGCGACTTCCCGAAAGCCCAGCGTGTGTGCGTCCAGGTCATCGATCGCCGGCGCAAAGTCGCGTACGCCCGGCGAATCGACGATGCGACCACCGCCGTCGCAGTCGAACAGGCGCGCAGTGGTGGTGGTGTGCCGGCCTTCCTCCTGCTTGATCAGCGCGCCGATGGCGATGTCCGCCGGATCGCTGGTGAGAAGGCGCGTGAGCGAGGATTTTCCGACGCCGGACTGACCGACCAATATCGTGGTTTGACCTCGCAGCGCATCCCGTAGTGCATCGAGAGCGGCGGCGTTGTTCGCAGCCTGCGCCGCGCTGACGCCGCAGCTCAGATACGCCAATGCAGTATAAGGTGCCAGTGAATCCGCCAGCGCCTGCTGTTCGGGCAATTCCTGCTTGTTGTGCACGATGAGTGCGC
>DATNCK010000423.1:0-5014 GCA_035571575.1 Steroidobacteraceae bacterium
CCGCAGCGCACTGCCGCGCACGTCCACCCCTTCCCAGAAACTCGCGGTGCCGAGCAATACGGCATCGCCATGCTCGCGGAACTCGCGCAGCAATTGCTCGCGCGGCGCCTCGCCCTGCACCAGCAGATGAAATGGACCGCCGGCGCGCGTCTTCCACAGCTCGCGCAGCATGCGCGCCGCGGTTTCCAGCGCGCGGTGACTGGTGAACAGCAGAAAGGCGCCGCCGCCCGAAAGTTCCACCAGTGTCGCGGCGCTGCGCACCACGGCAGCGGTGTACTGCGGGTCGGCAGGATCCGGCAGATCGCGCGGCACATACAGCAGCGCCTGGCGTGCGTAGTCGAACGGGCTGTCGATGCACAGTGTGTCGCTGCGCTCCGTCAATCCCATGCGCTGCAGATAATGCGAGAAGTCGCCGGCCACCGAGAGGGTCGCCGAAGTAAAGACCCATGACATGGGACGCGCGGTCAACACATTGCGCAGCAGCTCGCCGACATTGAAGGGCACGACCTGGCAGCTGAAACCCCGCGAGCCGGCCTGCAACAGGCGCGCGCCTTCGCTGCTGCTGACATCCACGATGTGATCGAGCTCGCCGGCCAGCTCGGTGGCGCGGATGGCCGTCTGCACGATGCCATCGCCGCCCTGCAATGCCTGCAGCGCGTCGGCCAGCGCACACAGCCGGTCGATCAGGCCGCGGGCCGCAGCGTCCATCGTTGGCAGAGTGTCTTCCCACGCGACGCGACCGCTGCCGGCAGCGCTCTGTGCTGCGCGGATCGCAGCTGCCAGGGCTCCGCGAAGCTCGGCCTCCACGCCTGCCAGGCGTCGCATCTCGAAGCCGCCTTCCAGCAACACAATGGGCAGATCGATCAGCAGCTGATCCACCTTGCGCGAATGAAAACTGCTGCCGAAGAACTGACCTGCCAGCTCGGGCAGCTGGTGTGCCTCATCGAGAATCACCGCATCGGCGCTGGGCAGGATGTCGCCATAGCCCTCCTCTTTCAGAGCCAGGTCGGCCAGCAGCAGATGATGATTCACCACCACGATGTCGGCGTCGTTGGCACGGCGGCGCGCGGCAAAAACATGGCAGCGCGCAAACTCGGCACAGCGACTTGCGGTACAGCTGTCGCGCGTGGAGGTGATGCGCTCGCGCAGCGGATGGCCGTCGGGCAGATCCGTGAGTTCCGCCAGATCGCCCTGCACGGTGGACTGCGCCCAGATGGCCAACCGGCTGGCCATGCCGCGTTCGCCGCGTTCCAGCGGCAACTCGCCCGGCAGACGCCGCCATCGATCGAGGCACAGATAATTGGCCCGGCCCTTAAGCAGCGCCACGGTGGCGCTGCGACCCAGTGCGCCGGCCAGCAGCGGCAGATCGCGGTGGAAGAGCTGATCCTGCAGGGTGCGGGTGCCAGTGGAAATGATCACGCGCCGGCCGGACAGCAGCGCGGGCACCAGATAGGCAAAGGTCTTGCCGATGCCGGTTCCTGCCTCGACCACCAGCCAACCTCGGCCCTCCAGTGCCTGGGTCACCTGCGCAGCCATGCGCTGCTGCTCCAGACGCGCGCGAAAATCCGGTACGGCGCGGGCGAGCGGACCGTCGTCACCGAGGATTTCAGTCAGATCATGCGACATGGACTTAAGAACACACTCGACTGCCAGGCCGCTCACGTCAATCGCAGAAATTCGACGTCAAGGTCACTTTGTGCGATGCAACATAATGCCGGAAATTCATCTCGGCGCACACATTCTGTCACCGATTACTGGCTAGGCAACCGCTACGCGCCGAGCTGGGTATACTCTCGCCCTTCAACCTACAGCCGTCGACAGGAATCCGACATGGCCACAGCACCCAATACGTTCGTCCCGCTTTCGAACATCTCGCCGCAGGTTGCGAGCTGGGTGACACAGGTGGCGCAGCTCACCGAGCCCGAACGCATCTACTGGTGCGATGGTTCGCCGGCGGAAACCGCCCGACTCCAAAATGAGCTCATCGCCAAGAAAGAACTGGCGCCGCTCAATGACAAGACCTTCCCCGACTGCCATCTCGCCCGCTCGCACCCCAGCGATGTGGCGCGCGTCGAGCACCTGACCTTCATCTGCACGAAGAACCAGGAAGACGCCGGCCCGAACAACAACTGGATGGCGCCCGGCGAAGCGCACGAAAAAATGGACGCCCTGTACAAGGGCTGCATGAAGGGCCGCACCTTGTATGTGGTGCCCTACTGCATGGGACCCATTGATTCACCCTACTCGCGTTGCGGCGTGGAGATCACTGACAGCGCCTACGTGGTGCTGAACATGGCCATCATGACGCGCATGGGTCGGCCTGCACTGGAGCGCATCGCGGCCGAGAACGGCAAGTTCGTGCGTGGCCTGCATTCCATCGGCGAGCTCGATCCCGAGCGCCGCTTCATCATGCACTTCCCTGAAGAGCTGTCGATCCAGAGCTATGGCTCGGGCTATGGCGGCAATGCGCTGCTGGGCAAGAAATGCCATGCGCTGCGCATCGCCAGCTACCAGGCGCGCACCGAAGGCTGGCTGGCCGAGCACATGCTCATCGTGGGACTCAAGAATCCCAAGGGCGAGCTGCACTACGTCGCCTGCGCCTTCCCGTCGGCCTGCGGCAAGACCAATCTCGCCATGCTGATCCCGCCCGCTTCGATGCCGGGCTGGGAAGTGTTCACCGTGGGCGATGACATCTGCTGGATGCAGATTGGACCGGATGGACGGCTGTGGGCCATCAATCCCGAGTCGGGTTACTTCGGCGTGGCGCCGGGCACGGGACCGAAGACCAACAAGAACGCCTTCGACATGATCAAGAAGGACACGCTGTTCACCAACGTCGCGCTGACGGCGGACAACGAACCCTGGTGGGAAGGCATTGGCTCGGGCCAGCCCGTCACCGACTGGAAGGGCAACCCGTACGATGCGAAGAACGGCCCCGCCGCGCATCCGAATGCCCGCTTCACGGTCAGCGCCGTGCACAACCCGGCGTACACGAAGGAAGCGGAAAACCCCAGGGGCGTACCGATTTCCGCCATCGTCTTTGGCGGCCGCCGGCGCGAGATTGCACCGCTGGTGTATGAAGCCCGCAGCTGGCAGCACGGCGTGCTCGTAGGCGCATCGGTCGCGTCGGAGACCACAGCCGCAGCCACCGGCGCGGTCGGCGTCGTGCGTCGGGACTCCATGGCGATGAAGCCCTTCTGCGGCTACAACTTCGGCGACTATTTCCAGCACTGGCTGAGCATCGGCGCGAAACTGAAAACACCGCCGAAGATTTTCCACGTCAATTGGTTCCGCCAGGGTGCGGATGGCAAATTCCTGTGGCCGGGCTTCGGCGACAACCTGCGCGTGCTGTCATGGATGCTGGACCGCGTTGCGGGCCGCGCCGGCGCGAAGGAAACCGCCATCGGCAATCTTCCGGAGGCCAAGGACCTGAATCTCTCGGGCCTCGAGATCGCGCCGGCCGTGGTCGAAGAGCTGCTCAGCGTGAAGGCGGATGCCTGGCGCAAGGAAGCAGCCGATATCCGCGGTTATTTGGGTGAGTTCGGCAGCCGCACGCCCGGCACGCTTTACAACGAACTCGAAGAGATCGAGGAGCGACTGGGCTAGAGCTCTTCGCAGACGAAGCGGATCGTCTGCGGCGATTCGGACTCGGGGACCTTGCCGAGTCCGATCATCCCCACGCCCTTCAGCTGCATGCTGTCGCGGCGCACGAATGATTCCTCGCCATCCAGCGAGTTCACGAAAGTGCCATTGGTGCTCTGATCGATCAGCAGGAATTTGCCGCGGCTGATCTCGATGCGCGCGTGGATGCGCGAGATCAGGTTGCCACGGATCACCAGATCATTCTCGTCGGCGCGGCCGATGGTGATCTGCTTCAGGCGCTCGTCGATGACCAGCTCCTTGTCCGAGGACACCAGCCGCAGCCGTTGTGCCTTGCGATCGGCGCTGCCGCCCATGGCGATGGAAGGCAGCATGCTGGTGACATCGTCGGTCTGCCAGATCGCCTCATAGAGACTCACTTCAGCGCCCTGCCCCTTCAGCAGCGCCACATCGATCTGCCGCACTGATGCGCGCCATTCGGGAGACAGCCGCTCCACCGTGGCCGCCGTGGTCATGATCTGGCCGGCCTTGGCCTGGCTGGTCATGCGGTTGGCGGTGTGCACCGTGGCGCCGAACACATCGCGGGCTTCCAGCACCACAGGGCCGAAGTGCGAACCTATGCGTACCGCCACCGGCTGACCTTCGACCTGCAAGGCCGGATGCGTGGTGACCTGGCGCTGAATCTGCGCAGCCGCATTCAGGGCATCGTCGGCCGTGGGGAAGGTGGCCATCACCTCATCGCCCATGGTCTTGATCACTGTGCCTTGATGCTGCTCGGTTGCCGCACGCATCAGCTCGATGCACAGGGCAACGATTTCTCGAGCCCGCTGGTCTCCCAGCACTTCATAGATGCGTGTCGAACCGACGACGTCGGAAAACAGCACCGCCAGCTCGATATCCGTACCCATGCCGCTCGAAATATGTGAACCAGTTCACAAGATTGAGGCAAGCGTCGGTCGAAAACAAGCACCGGGGCCATTTAGACAGTCACTTAGGAGCGACTTGCAATGCGTTTACGCAGCTTGAGCGGCTATCTCCGTGGCCCGCTTGAAAACTTCCTCCGGTCCGAGGCCTCGTTGCACCTCGGCCGACAGCAGGTGCCGGAGGTCGCGCGCGCCGGGGGAACCGGCCAACAGGCCCAGCATGTGGCGCGTGATGGCGTGCAGTCGCGTGCCCGCGCGCTGCTCACGCCGCGCGTATTCACGCATGGCCTCAAGGATGTTCACGATCTGCACTCGCGGAGTCGCGAGATCTTCCCGCGCACAATCCAGCTCCGCCAGCAGCCACGGTCGGTGATATGCCTCGCGGCCGATCATGATGCCGTCGAATCGCTGCAGGGCTGCCTGCGCCTCGGCCAGCGTGCGGATGCCGCCATTCACCGCCAGCGGAACCTGCGGCACGATGACGCGCAATC
>DATNCK010000424.1:0-6678 GCA_035571575.1 Steroidobacteraceae bacterium
GATCTCGGGGCATGGATTTCGAGGCCGGCGCCCGCGTCGCTGGCAGCCGTTTCGTGGTGCTGCGTCACCATATCGCGCGGCTGCATCGTGCACTCGGTCAGTTCATGCTGGATCTGCACACGCGCGATCACGGCTACACCGAAGTATATGTGCCGTACCTGGCTTCGCCTGCCTCCCTGCGCGGCACTGGACAGCTGCCGAAATTCGAGGCCGATCTGTTCTCGGTGCGCAGCGAGCACAACTACTACCTGATTCCCACCGCCGAAGTGCCGGTCACCAACCTGGTGCGCGAGCAGATTCTGGAAGCGAATGAGCTGCCGTTGAAGTTGGTGGCGCATTCTCCCTGCTTCCGCTCCGAGGCGGGCGCCTCCGGCAAGGACACGCGCGGCATGATCCGCCAGCACCAGTTCGACAAGGTCGAGATCGTGCAGATCGTGGCGCCGGAGAAATCTGCAGCGGCTCATGAGGAGCTCACGCGTCACGCCGAGGCCGTGCTGCAGAAGCTGGAACTGCCGTATCGGGTGGTGGCACTGTGTGCCGGCGACATCGGCAACGCCAGCGCCAGAACTTACGACCTCGAGGTGTGGCTGCCCGCACAGCAGCGCTATCGCGAGATCTCCTCCTGCAGCAACTTCGAGGCCTACCAGGCGCGTCGCATGCAGGCGCGCTGGCGCAATCCGGCCACCGGCAAGCCCGAGCCGCTGCATACCCTGAACGGTTCTGGCGTGGCCGTGGGGCGGGCGCTGGTTGCGGTACTCGAAAACTGCCAGAACGAGGATGGCTCCATTACGATTCCCGCCGCGCTGCGACAGTATTTCGGCGCAGACCGCATTAGCATCTAGCCCACAGGTCAAAAACGTGGGGAAGGCAATGAGGGAGTCCATGCGGGTGGTTCGGTGCCTGATGCTGGCGACAGCGGCATTTCTGGCCCTTTCGCCGAATTCGCGAGCCGAGGCGGCCGAGAGCAAAGCGGTAACGCCTGCGGCGGGTGGTGCTCCCGCCAGTGATGCACCGCTGGAAACCCGTCAGCGCAATGCCGTCGACTATCAACCGGCTTTCCCGGGGCAGACGCGCGCGAAGGGCATCCGCAACAGCGTTCCCTATGAGGTGCAGATCGTCACTACGGCGCTCACTCTGCCCTGGGCCGTGGAGCAACTGCCGGATGGTCGCCTGCTGGTAACCGAGAAACCGGGCAATCTGCGCATCGTCACTCTTGATGGAAAACTCTCCCCGCCAGTGGTCGGCGTGCCGAAGGTTCGTTACAACGGCCAGGCCGGTCTGCTCGATGTCGCACTGGATCCCGCCTTCTCCCGCAACCACACCATCTACTTCTGCTATTCGGAAGACCGGCAGGGCGGCAGTGGCGTCGCACTGGCGCGCGCCCAGTTGGTGGAGGATGCGCAGGGCGCGCATCTGAATGACGTGAAGGTGATCTTCCGCGCCTTGCCGACCATCGAGTCGGACCGGCAGCTTGGATCGCGCATCGCCTTCGGCAAGGACGGCAAGCTGTATCTGGCGCTGGGCGAACGCGGCGTCACTGAGGCCGTCGGGCAGGCGCAGGATCTCACCAGCGATTTCGGCAAGATCGCGCGCCTGAACCTGGACGGCAGCATCCCCAAGGACAATCCCTTCGTGGGCCGCAAGGATGCGCGACCGGAAATCTGGACCTATGGCCATCGTGACCCGCAGTCGCTCGCCGTAGATTCCGCCACCGGCAAGGTCTGGTCGATCGAACATGGTCCGCGAGGTGGCGACGAACTCAACTTGATCAAGCGTGGCGCCAACTATGGCTGGCCCGTCATCTGCTACGGCATCGACTATCCGGGCGGGAAGATCGGTGCAGGCCTCACGCAGAAGGCAGGCATGGAACAGCCGGTGTACTACTGGGATCCCGTCATCGCTCCCAGTGGCATGGCCATCTACGACGGCGCCATGTTTCCCGAGTGGAAGGGCAGTGTCTTCGTGGGCGGCCTCATCGGCATGAAAGTGGTAAGGTTGCAGATGAAAGGCGACAAGGTCGCTGGCGAGGAATGGTTGCTGCCTGACCTGCGCCAGCGGGTTCGCGACGTGCAGCAGGGCAATGATGGCGCGCTGTACGTCGTGACCGACAATGGCCAGCTGCTGCGCATCTTCCGCAAGAAGGGAACGTAACAGCGACTCACACGAGGGCAGAAAACATGCAACACAGGAAGTGGCATGGCATCGTGATCGCGCTGGGCTGTCTCGCACTGCGCCCCTGTGGCGCTGCCCAGTCGCCAGTGCTGACTGAGGTGAAAGCCGCAGCAGAGACCGACGAGGTGCTGGTCCGCGGCGCGCGACTCAAGCAGCTGAAGCAGGCCATCGTCGAGGCAGAAGATCGCTTCTACTCACGCTACAACGAACTGAACAAGGTCGATAAATACGACATCCAGTGTGCCGAGGACGCGTACACGGGATCACGGATTCCGCAGCGCCACTGCTTCACGAAACTGCAGCTCGATGCCATGGCCCAGAACGGCAAGGAAGTCGTGGAATATTTCCAGCAGCAGGCGCCTGTCGGGGAACATCAGGCAGGTCAGAACGACAATCCTGGTTCCGCGGGCATGAGCGGAAGGGGCCGACCACCCAATACGGATCCCGTGGCAATCTGGCTCGCGCACTACGACGAATATCAGGAAAACATGCTCTTCCTGCTGAAGATGAACCCCGATCTGCGGCGTCTGGTGGGTGAGCGGGACAAGGCGGAAAAGCGCTACGACGACGAACGCAAGAGACGCTTCCAGGGCCGGCTGGTACTGCGCGACTAGGGCAGGTCAACTGAATGCAACGAAGGCACATCTTTCTCGTGGCGGCATGTGCGCTGGGCACGCAGCTACTGTGCGGCGGCGTGCAGGCGGCAATACCCGACAAGGCCCCGACAGAGACCGACGAGATCGTGGTGCACGCCCGGCGTCTGGTCGAGATGCGTGCCGACATCGTGGCAGCCGAAGAGCGCTTCCTGCTGCGCTACAACGATCTGAACAAGATCGATGACTTCCACATCGAATGCAGGGTGGAACCTCCGACGGGCTCACGGCTCAAGCAGCGAACCTGCCTGACGCGGTTGCAATTGAACGGACAGGGCGACCACGGTGCCCAGTACGTGCAGATGCTGCAGGCCAGAGCCAGCGGTGCTACGCCAAGCCTTCCGAGCATTGATCCCGATGCGACGTTCCTGGCGCGATACCAGGAATACAAGAGCAACATGCAGCAACTGCTGAAGGTGGATCCGCAGCTGCGGCAGCTTGCAGTCGAGCGTATGGAAGCGGAAAAGCGCTATGACGCCGAGCTCAAACGCAGGTTCAAGGCCTCGCAGCGATGAATGGAACGTTGTCGCGTATCGTCGCGCTGATCGCCGGATGGCTGGGCGTATTGACGGCATGTCTGGGCGCGCAAACCACAGGAGTCGTCGGCACCGCAACGCGCGCATCTTCGGCGGAGACAGACGAAATCGTGGTGCACGGCACGCGGCTGTACGAGCTGCGGGCGGCGATCGTTGCAGCCGAAGATCGCTTCTACGCGCGTTACAACGAGCTGAACAAGGTCAACGATTTCGACATCGAATGCACAGTGGATGCACCGACTGGCACCCGATTCAAGCAGCGCACCTGCCTGACCAGGCTGCAACAACGAGCACAGCAGGAAAACGGTCGGGAATTCGTGCAGATGCTGCAGGATCAGTCGGCGGGCCTCACCGGAACAGCGCCGATCACCGATCCCAACACCGCGATGCTGGCGCGATACGAGGAATACAAGCGCAATGTTCTCTACCTGCTGAAGATGAATCCGGAACTGCGACAGCTGGTGCGCGAGCGCGATGCTGCGGAGAAGCGCTACAACGAAGAACGCCGGAAGCGCTTCAAGGGCCGGCTGGCCTCGTTCGAATAGGTGCGAATTCGATGCGAATCCCATTCACAACGCTGTCTGCGATGGTCGCGATTGTCGCCTTCTCTCCCGGCCTTTGCGTGGTGGCGGCGGAACCGGGCGCCAATACCTCCGGTGACTCTTCTGTCACGACAGATGAAGTGCTCGTGAGCGCCATGCGGCTGAAGGATTTGCGCGAAGCGGTCATCAAGGCGGAGGACCGCATGCTGGCGCGCTACAGCGAATTGAATCCGGACAAGGATCTGGACATCGAGTGCGCCCAGTTCACGCCCACCGGAACGCACTTCACGCACCGTTACTGCATGACCAGGCTGCAGAAGCGTGCCCAGGAAAAAGACAGCAGGGAATTCCTGAGCTACATGTCTTACATGAGTGGCTTGACGGCGGGTGGTGGCGCCGCGCCCAGCAGTGAGACCGGAATACGACTGATGGAGCGAGCGCCAGACTACCGCAAGAACCTGACGAAGCTGCTGGAGGATCATCCCGATCTACGCGAGCTGCTGGTGGAGCGTGGCAATGCGGAACGGCGCTACATCGCCGAGCGCAGCAAACGAACAAAAGGCAAAGTGCCGCAGTGAGTTCGTGGAGAGTTGGCTCTCAGTAGCGCTTCAGCAGCGCTTCCAGATCCGCCCGCGCGGCGCTCAGCGCACGCTCATGCCCGATCTGCCGCAGCTTGTCGCTGCCGTTCACGATGATGGCGAATGCCATCCAGCCGCCGCTCTTCTTGCGCAGATAGCCGGCAATGCCATTGACCGAAACCGGTTCGCTCAGTGAGCCGGTCTTCAGCGCAACGCGATCCAGCCAGTCGGCGTTGCCACGCTGCAGGAAGTCGAATGAGGCATCGCGCGGCACCACGAAGGATCCCAGGAACGCCGGAAAGCGCCGGCTGTCCTGGTATTCGCGCCGCAGTACACCGATGAAGTCCAGTGCCGAGAGCTGGTTGGTGGTGGTGAGGCCGCTGCCGCTGTCGAGCACCGGCAAATCGTTGGCAGCTGCCGTGGCTGAGCCAGCGGGTGAGGGCACCCTGGCGTTGATCACCAGCTTGCTGAGCACCTGCGAAGCAACAGCCAGAGAGGCAGGCGCGGTCTTGTTGCGCTCCAGCGCTATGCCCATGGTCAGCACATCGGCAATGTAGTTGTTCGACCAGCGCATCATGCGCCCGACCTGCTCCTGCAGCAGCAGGCCATCTACATGCGCCAGCACCTGCGGATTCCCGGGCGCGGAGAGCGTGGTCTCGACTGCACCAGTGATGGTCACACCGGACTGCAGCAGGATCGATCTGAGGATGAGCCCGGCACCGGCGGCCGGATCCGACATGGCGCGATGGATCTGCCGGATTTCCCCGGCGGCAATCGTGCCGCCGACGCTGAGCCGGTCACCCTGCTCATCGGTGCTGCGATCCACGCGCGGCGCGCCGCTGCCGGCCACGGTCATCACCCGACCCTCGAGCGCAATGGGCAGATCGCCAGTGGCGCAGCCCCCCACCTGCGCAGGCTGGCCCACGGTGGTGCCGCGAAGAGCCACGCACCAGCTGCCGTAGTTCACGCCCAGCGCGCTGGGCGCGGCGTTGTAGGCACGTGCGCTGCGCCGCAGGGCATTGCAACGATCGATGGTGTCGCAGACCAGTTCGCCGAAGGGCGCGCGTTCCACGATCAGCCGTCCTTCCACACGTTTCAGACCGGAGCTGCGCAACTGCGCAGCCAGCGCCCACAGCGTCGTTTCATCCAGCGTGGCGTCCCCGCTGCCACGCAGTATCAGATCGCCGCGCAGTGCGCCGCTGCGCGCGGCCGCGGTAGCGAGAATCTCGGTAGGAAAGGTCTTGTCGGGAGCCCAGGTTTCAAGCGCCGCAGCCGCGGTCACGATCTTGCTGAGCGAGGCGGGGATCAGGCGCTGCGTGGATTGCAGCTGCGTCAGCTGAATGTCTGCATCCAGATCCCAGACCGCGGCAGTGACTCGCGCGCCCTGCGCGGCGAGCTTGCCGAGATTCTCGAAGTCCGCGGCCGCCGCGGAGGCTGTGGCTGTCAGCCACAGCAATCCGCTCAGCAGCAGCCGCTGACGCAATTCCACTTCTGATCGAGCTGAGCGCGGAAGAACTCGACGGCCGTCATCGGCGTGACCTCCGGCTGCGTGCGAGCCATGTGCGCCAGATACTTCTCGTGGGCATCGTCACCCGTCACGCCGCGCAGCAGCGACAGCCCCGCCGACAGGAACTGTCGGGCGGAGCCGGCGGGTTTGCCGAAGCGCTGCATGCTCTCAATGCGCGCGCGACAGTGTCGCGGCGTCGAGCTTGGTCTGCACGAAAGGCGTCTCGGAGTTCGCGGGCACCGACTGGCCACGTGCCTGGCGGATGGCCACACGCACCATGGCCAGCAGCACGATCCACATCAGCGCGGCGAAGAAGATCGTGAGCACGCCGTCGAGCTGCTGATTGAAGATCAGCGTCGGCGCCACTTCGGCGCGCGCGGCTGGCAGCTGTCCCGCTGCGAGCTTGGCGGCCATGTCGTTCGCGGCGGCGAAGAACCCCAGCTTCGGATCAGTGCTGAAGATCTTCTGCCAGGCGGCCGTGGTGGTGACCGTGATGATCCACGCCAGCGGCAGTGCCGTCACCCAGACATGCTTCCAGCGACCGGTCTTCACGATGATGCCGGTGGCCACGGTGAGCGCGATGCCTGCCAGCATCTGGTTGGCGATGCCGAACAGTGGCCACAGGATGTTGATACCACCGTTGGGATCCACCACGCCCACATACAGGAAATAGCCCCAGGCGGCCACGAT
>DATNCK010000425.1:0-7283 GCA_035571575.1 Steroidobacteraceae bacterium
TATCTTCAACGATCACATCACCTCGTTCTTCCTCGATCACTACTCGCACTTCGCGCTGGGCGTGGGCGAGGAATACCGGCCGGCTGACGAGGGTGGCGGGCCGCGCAAACTGCCGCCATTCCAGGGTGACCCGAAGCTGGCAGCGCATATCGCTGCGGGCCTGGTGGCCGACGAGTTCGACCTGTCGTACTTCCAGGGCAAGGATCTGGACCACGGTGCGTTCTCGCCGCTGTCGCTGTTGCTGCCGCACGAGAACGGCTGGCCCTGCCGCATCGTGCCCTTCCAGTGCGGCGTGCTGAATCCACCCGTGCCCACCCCGCTGCGCTTCTGGAAGCTCGGCCTGGCGCTGCGCAAGGCGATCCAGAGCTATCCGGAAGACATCAAGGTGGCCATCGTCGGTACGGGCGGCCTGTCGCACCAGGTGCATGGCGAGCGCTGCGGTTTCAACAACACCCCCTGGGACATGGAGTTCCTCGAGCGCCTCGTCAGCGATCCCGAAGGCCTGACGAAGATCACCGTGGCCGAATACGCCACGCTGGGCGGAATGGAAGGCGCTGAAGTGGTGATGTGGCTGATGATGCGTGCGGCGCTGTCGAAAAAGGTCCGCAAGACGCATCAGACCTACTACCTGCCATCGATGACGCCCATCGCCAGCATCATCCTGGAAGAGGACTCGGTCGATCCGGTGACCGAGACAAACGAACACTACCTCAAGCGCATCAATGAGCAGTACGCGGGTCTTGAGAAGCTCGAAGGCACCTACCCGTACACCATCGAACGCAGCGTTAAGGCGTTCCGGCTGAACCGGTTCATCCATGAGCTGATCCACCCGGAGTTCCGCAGGCAGTTTCTCGCCGATCCGGAGCCGCTGTTCGAGCAGCACAAGCTGACGGCCGAAGAGCGCGGTCTGGTCCGCAAGCGCGACTGGCGCGGCCTCATTCACTACGGGGTGATCTTCTTCCTGCTGGAGAAGCTCGGCGCCGTGGTGGGCACCACCAACCTGCACATCTATGCCGCCATGCGCGGCCAGTCGCTGGAGGATTTCCAGAAGACCCGCAATGCGCAGGTGCTGTATTCGGTGGCAGGCAACGACGACAGCAAGAAGAGCTGGGACAAACCGGCCGCAAGCGCCTGAGGCGCGCAAGGGAAGGACATGGCGCGAGTTCACATGGGCGCGGGATTGGCGCTGGGATTGCTGCCGGTACTGGTGTTGGCTGCGGATCCGCAGCTCGACGCGGCACGGCAGTGCACAGCGCTGACCGACAGCCTGCAGCGACTGGTGTGCTACGACAAGGCGCTGGCTTACGGCTCGCCCTCTGTTGCAGCGCCGGCCCCTGCTGCGGCGCAGGCGCAGCGCCCGGCGCGCGCTGCAACGCAGCCCCCGCCTGCCGCTCCGGCAGCGGCTGCTGCAGCCCCGGCCGTTGCCGCCGCGGCGCCCGCGCTGGGTGATGAAGCGGTCAAGCGCAGCCGCAAGGACGAGGCGGTTTCCACCGAACCCACCAATCTGGAAGCCAGAGTTACGGCGGCGCGCGAAACCCGCAAGGACACCTACCGCGTCTCCCTCGAGAATGGACAGGTCTGGCAGCAGATGGACATGTCCTCGCTGTTCCATGTGGCCGTGGGCGACACGGTGCGCATCGAGAAGGGCAAGATGGGTGGGTATCGGATGGCCCTCACCGGCGGCCACAGCGGCTGGGTGCGGGTGTCGCGCGTACAGTAGCGCGACATATTATCGATTGTTATACGATAAGGCGTTCTTAGACCTTTTCTGGCATAAAGAAAGCGCTTAGCCTTCCCCTCCCATCTCATCGCCCGAGGGTCCGATGGCTGCGATCGCCACCGAACGCGTCACCCACGTCCATCACTGGAACGAGTCGCTGTTTTCCTTCCGTACCACCCGTGATCCGGGGTTCCGGTTCGAGAACGGCCATTTCGTGATGCTGGGCCTGCCCATCGATGGCCGTCCACTGCTGCGCGCTTATTCGATCGCCAGCCCCAATTGGGAAGAGCATCTGGAATTCCTCAGCATCAAGGTGCCCAACGGGCCGCTGACTTCGCGGTTGCAGAACCTGGCCGTGGGTGATGAGGTGCTGGTCAGTCGCAAGCCCACCGGCACGCTGGTGCTGCACGACCTGAAGCCGGCCAAGCACCTGTATCTGCTCGGCACGGGCACCGGTCTCGCGCCCTTCATGAGCATCATCCAGGATCCGGAAACCTACGAACGCTTCGAGAAAGTGGTCGTGGCGCATGGCGTGCGCAAGGTCAGTGATCTGGCCTACACGCAGTTCATTACCCAGGAGCTGGCGCAGCATGAATGGCTGGGCGAGCAGGTACGCGAGAAACTCATCTATCACCCGACGGTGACCCGCGAGGAGTTCCGCACGCGTGGCCGGCTCACAGACCAGATTGCCGACGGATCGCTTGCGACCCTGGTGGGTCTGCCACCGCTCAATCCCGCGCAGGATCGCTTCATGCTCTGCGGCAGCCCGGGCATGCTGCACGACACGCGCGCGCTGCTGGATGCACGGGGCTTCGTGGTGTCGCCGCATATCGGTGAGCCCGGTGATTACGTGATCGAGCGCGCCTTCGTAGAAAAATAAAAATCCCCGCGGGGATGAAAGGGGGAGGCGTGCAGGTCAATTCCACGCAGCGCGTGCTGTTTGCCAGTCTGATTGGCACCACGATCGAGTTCTTCGATTTCTATATCTATGCCACGGCCGCGGTGCTGGTGTTTCCGACGCTGTTCTTCCCCAAATCCGATCCGACCACTGCGACGCTGCAGTCACTGGTCACCTTTGCGCTGGCGTTCTTCGCGCGTCCCGTGGGCTCGGCGGTGTTCGGGCATTACGGTGATCGCATTGGCCGCAAGGTCACGCTGGTGGCCGCGTTGCTCACCATGGGCCTGTCCACGGTGCTCATTGGCCTCTTGCCCACGTATCAGACCGCCGGCCTGCTTGCGCCGATCCTGCTGGCGCTGTGCCGTTTCGGACAGGGTTTTGGTCTGGGCGGGGAGTGGGGTGGCGCTGTATTGCTGGCTACGGAAAATGCACCACCAGGCAAGCAGAACTGGTTCGGCATGTTTCCGCAGCTGGGTGCGCCGATCGGCTTCATCTGCTCCTCCGGCATCTTCCTGCTGCTGGGCAAGTTGCTGAGCGATGAGCAGTTCCTGCAATGGGGTTGGCGTGTGCCCTTCGTTGCCAGTTCTTTGCTGGTGCTGGTGGGTCTGTACGTGCGGCTGCGGATTCACGAAACGCCGGCCTTCCAGAGGGCACTGGCCAACAACGAGCGCGTGCGTGTGCCCTTCGCCACCGTTTTTCGCGCCCATGGCGCAACGCTGCTGCTGGGCACCTTCGCGGCCGTCTCGGTGTTCGTCGTTTTCTACCTGATGACGGTGTTCGCATTGTCCTGGGGCACCAGCGCACTCGGCTACACGCGCAACGATTTTCTCGTGCTGCAGCTGGTCGGCATGCTGTTCTTCGGGCTCGCGATCCCGCTGTCTGCCTGGCTCGCCGATCGCAGCAATCCGCGTCGCATTCTGATGTGGGCCAGTGCTGCGATGGCGCTTTACGGTCTGGTGTTCGCGCCATTGCTGACGGCCGGCAATTCCGGCTCGGTGCTGCTGTGCCTGTCGCTGGGACTGGCGTTGATGGGCCTGGGCTACGGCCCGCTCGGTGCCGCGCTGGCTGCTTTGTTTCCCACCCCGGTGCGCTACACGGGGGCTTCGCTGACCTTCAACTTCGCGGGCATCATCGGCGCTTCTCTCACACCCTATGCGGCCACGCGGCTGGCAACGAGTTTTGGTCTGCAGGCCGTGGGCTGGTACCTGACTGCAGCGGGCCTGCTGACCCTGGGCGCGCTGCTGCTGATCGGTCGCGGACAAATGGTGCAACGATGACCAGCAAGTTGTATCTGGAAGACCTCTCGCCCGGCATGAGCTTCGAGAACGGACCGGTGTCCGTCACCGCCGAAGAGATCAAGCAGTTCGCAGCGCGCTACGATCCCCAGGAATTCCATCTCGACGAGAAGGCGGCAGCGGAGAGTTTTTTCCAGGGACTGGCCGCCAGCGGCTGGCATACGGCGGCGCTGACCATGCGGTTGATGGTGACGGGCGGCATGCCGCTGGCGGCGGGCTACATTGGTGCTGGCGGCGAGCTCACGTGGAAGCAGCCGGTGTACGCCGGCGATGAACTGAGCGTGCGTGTGGAGGTCGTCGAGGTGACGCCATCGCGTTCGCGACCCGATCGCGGCTTCGCGCTGCTTCGCTGCGAAACCCGCAATCAGCGCGGTGAGGTGGTGCAGGTGATGCATGCGCGGGTAATGGTGCCGCGGAGGCAGATTCCCTAGACTCCACTGCATGAGCACCATTGCTTTCGATGGTCCATTGCCCGACTTGCAGGAATACCGGCCGCCGTCAGAACGCGTCCTGGCCGGTGACCCATTGCAACGCGTGTGGAATGTTTTCAGCAGCGCGGACGGCCGCTTCAATTCCGGCATCTGGGAATGTGCCGTGGGCCGCTGGCGCGTGGTATTCACCGAGAACGAGTTCTGCCACCTGCTGGCCGGCGTCATCGCCGTGACCGGTGACGACGGCTCCGAGCGCATCTTCCGGGCAGGGGATGCGTTCGTGTCTCCAGCAGGTTTCACTGGCGTCTGGGATGTGCGCGAGGCGGCGCGCAAGTACTACGCGATCTACGAGTGAATGACGTCGACTACATGCGGCTGGCGCTGGAGCAGGCAGGTCAGGCCGCGGCGCAGGGTGAGGTGCCCGTGGGAGCCGTGCTGGTGCATCAGGATCGCGTGATTGCCCGCGGCGGCAACCAGCCGATACGCATGCATGACCCGTCGGCGCATGCGGAGATGGTCGCCCTGCGCGCTGCCGGACAGCATCTGGCCAACTACCGGCTCGACGACACGGTGCTGTATGTGACGCTGGAGCCCTGCCTGATGTGTGCATCGGCCATCACCCACGCGCGCGTGCGCCGCGTGGTGTTCGGTGCTTTTGATCCCAAGGCCGGTGCTGCGGGCGGCCTGATCGATGCCTTCGCGCTCAAGGGCCTCAATCATCGCGTCGATGTATTTGGCGGCGTGCTCGAAGAGGAGTGCCGGGCATTGCTGTCGGAGTTCTTCGCTCAGCAGCGGCGCTCATGAAGCTCACGCTGTACACCGATTTTGGCCTGCGCATGCTCATCGCGCTGGCCGTGTCGCCCGGTGAGCGTTCGACGGTCAGCGCCGTCAGCGGTGCGTATGGCATCTCGCGGCATCATCTGGTGAAGGTGGTCGGGCGACTGGCTGCATTGGGCTATGTGGAGACGCTGCGCGGCAAGGGTGGCGGCGTGCGTCTGGCGCGGCGACCGGCGCAGATCAGCATCGGCCAGGTGGTGCGCGACATGGAAGCTGAACTGGGCGTAGTGGAGTGTCTGGAAGATGACGGTGGCCACTGCGTGGTGGCGCCTGCCTGCAGGTTGAAATCCATGCTGCGCGATGCCACCGGCAAATTCCTCGCGGAGCTGGATGGCTACACGCTGGCCGAGGTAGTCACTGCGCGCGCGCCATTGGCACGGCTGCTGGGCATTCCGGTCAGAATCGAGACGGGTCGCGCTTGATCTGCTGCCAGGCGTCGTAGACACGACGCCACAAGGGACCCGGCAGGCCACTGCCCACCGCTGCGCCATCCAGGCGCGTGACCGGCTGCACTTCGCGTGTGGCGGCCGCCAGCCAGATCTCATCCGCGCTGCGTAACTCAGCCTCGCTGATGCGCACATCCTTGCGCGCCATGCCGAGCTCATCGGCCAGCTCTTCCACCACACTGCGTGAGGTGCCGGGCAGGATGCGTGAGGAATTCGGCGGCGTCAGCAGCACGCCATTGCGCACCACGTGCACGGTGGAGGCGCTGGCTTCCATCAGCTCGCCATCGCGCAGCAGGATGGCTTCATTGGCTCCGGCATCCACTGCCAGCTGGCGCAGCAGCACATTGGCCAGCAGTGCCACGGACTTGATGTCGCAGCGGGCCCAGCGTGTATCTGCGGTGGTGATGCACGAGAGCCCTTCGCGCAGCGTCTTTTCCGCGGGCTGTGGCCAGGGCGAGCAGTACACGAACACCGTGGGTGGAATCTGCGGCAGAGGTGCGTGATTGCGGCCGAATTCAGCGCCCCGTGACAAATGCAGATAGACGTATTGATCCCCGCCGCCGTTGGCCGCGACGAGTTTCTCCAGCTGCGAGCGCCACTGTGCATGGTTGTGGGGATTGGTGAGCTGGATGGAGGCGGCGCTGCGGGCCAGTCGATCCAGATGCGACTGCAGCCGGAACAGCCGACCGCCGTACACCGGCATCACTTCATAGATACCGTCGCCAAAGAGAAAGCTGCGATCGAGAGGCGAGATGCGTGCCTCGGCGAGCGGCAGCTGCTCGCCGTTCAGCAGACACCAGCGCAAAGGCTGCGCCATCGCGAAGCCTTGCTAGTTGAACCAGAGCTTGACGGTGTCGACGGTGGTGCGCCAGATCCCGCCTGAGTCCACCTTGGTCAGGGTGACCAGCGGTACGCGCGCAACGACTTCATCGCCGTTGCGCACCACGTATTCGCCCACCGGCGCATGCAGCGCCAGCGGCGCGACCAGGGGCGAGTTGACCTTGGCTTCCTTGGTCAGCTTCTCGCTAAGTCCGCGTGCGATGGTGATGCTGATGTCGCTGGGGCTGCCCACGGCCACCGTCTCGGCGGAGCCCTTGAACACATGCGGTGTCAGCACGGCCTTGCCGGCATCCTGCAGCTTGATGGTTTCGTAGAAGGTGAAGCCATAGCCCAGCAGCGCGGCACTGGCGTCTTCGCGCGACTTGATGTTCGGCGAACCCAGCACCACCGAGATCAGCCGCATGCCATTGCGCTTGGCCGAGCTGACCAGGCAGTACTTGGCACTTTCGGTGTGGCCGGTCTTGATGCCGTCCACCGTGGGGTCCTTCGCCAGCAGGCCGTTGCGGTTCTGCTGGGTGTGTTTGTTCCAGGTGAACTCGCGCATCGAGTAGTACTTGTAGTAAGTCGGGAAATTGCGGATCAGGGCGCTCGACAGCGTCGCGATGTCCCGCGCCGTGCTGTAGTGATCCGCAGCTGGTCCGCCCCAGCTGTTGGCGAAATGCGTGTTCTTGAGGCCGAGGCGCTGCGCGTAGGTGTTCATCATCTGCACGAAGCCCGACTCGCTGCCGCCGACCTTCTCGCCCAGTGCGATGGTGGCGTCATTACCCGACTGCACGATCATGCCCTTGATGAGGTCTTCCACCTGCACCTCGGAGC